>DASUTW010000162.1:0-12901 GCA_036374395.1 Actinomycetota bacterium | reverse complement strand
TCGTTCGTCGCCTGGTGCGGGCAGGACCACGGCCAGATCGGGCTGCACTCGTCGTTGTCGGTCATCCGCACGGGAGAGGCGGTCACCGTCACACGATTCGGGGACGCGAAGCGCTCGATCGTGGCGTCGGCAGCGTAGCCGGACACCACGCGGGGAACGACCGACCCCGTCCGCACCGTGATCACCCAGACGTCGTCCAGCGCGTCCAGTCCCAGCTCGAAGCTGCCGTCCTTCTGGACGTGCAGGCGGACGACCCGTGACTTCCCTTCGTTGTACGACTCGGGGAAGACGGACCAGATGGGGTCCATCGAGGTAACCGGGATGCCATCACGGGTAGCGGACTCGATGCAGGGGGCGGAAACCCCCGATCCGCAGAAGGACGACCACGATCTGCGGGGCTGCTCCCCGGCACCCGACGGTGGGCCGACCCCGAAGGAGAGCGTCACCACACCCGCGCACACCAACGCCACGATCCGCCTCATCACCGCTCCCTCCTCGCAAAGTGCCCGGGGATGCTACCAGGGGCCGACCCTCAGGTATGTGTCGGGTCACCGGGCGAATCGGTTGAGCGCGGCGTCCGAGAACGCCGGCCACGCCTCGAGGGCCCATTCGCCGAACTCCCGATCCGTGAGCACGACGGCGGCCAGACCCGCGGCGGGGTCCACCCAGAGGAAGGTCCCCGCCCCTCCGAAGTGCCCGAACGTCCCCGGAGAGTTCCGCTTCCCCGTCCAGTGGGGCCGCTTGTCCCCCCGGATCTCGAAGGTCAGGCCCCAGGGGTTGGGGTCGAAGCGGCCCAGGCCGGGAAGGACCCCCGCCAGCTCCGGGAAGTGGGGCCGAGTGGCGTCCTCCAGCGTGGCCGCCGCCACGAGCATGGGCCGGAGCAGCTCCCTCCCCAGCACCAGCAGCTCCGAGACGGAGCTCCACACCGCGTGAGCCGGGGAGCCCCTGAGCTCCGTGCCGGACATGCCGAGGGGATCCAGCACGCCGAGGCGCAGGTACTCCCCGAACGACATCCCCGTCCGCTCCGCGAGGTGATCGGCGAACACCTCGATCCCCGTGTTCGAGTAGATCCGCCGGCGTCCAGGCGGCGCGATCGTCCGGTGCTCGTCGAAGGCCAGCCCCGAGGCGTGGGCCAGGAGGTGCCGCACCGTGGACCCCTCGGGGCCCGCGGGCTCGTCCAGCTCGATCGCCTCCTCCTCCAGGGCGACGAGGGCGGCCAGCCCCACGAACAGCTTCGCCACCGATGCGATCCGCGTCACCCACTCGGCGTCGCCGGTCGCGCCGAGCGTCGACTCCGCGTCCGTGATCCCCGCCGCCACGTGCTCCACGGGCCAGCCGTTCACGAGGGGGGTGAGGTCTTCGGGGGGCATCCTCGAGCCTACCCGGCCAACCGCTCGATCTCACGGGCCAGCCTGAGGTCCTTCTCGGTGACGGCCTCCTCGCTCCACGTGTGCAGCCCGATCCGCACGCGGTCGTAGTGGCTCTCGACGTCCGGATGGTGGTTCATCCGCTCGGCGGGCTCCACGATCCGCTGAAGGAAGGCGATCGCCTCCGGGAAGCCGCCGAAGCGGAACCACTTGAAGATCTCCCCGCCCTCGTGCCGCCACCCCGGGAGACCCCGGAGGCCTTCGGCGACCTGCTCGGGGGTCAGCGCGGCCATGCGCCGGATCGTACCCGCTCGGATTAGCCCTCGGGGGGTTCCGGCATGTGCGCCTCGAGGGCGTCCCCCCCTCCAACCGGGATGAGACGGATCGACTCGATCATCTCCAGGTCGACCGGCAGGACGAGGCCGGCCCCCCCGCCCTCGCCCGCGGGATCGATGGCTCCCGCCTCGAGCGTGCGTCCGTCGCGGGTGGTCATCTCGACCCGGAAGCTGCCGGAGAGCTCCCCCGACGAGACGACGAACGCCCAAGAGATGTCCCCTCGGTACACGAAGACGTGGCCCGCCTTCCCTCCCCCCTCCTCGAGGAGGAACTCGACGCCGAAGTACTGGCCGCCGGCCCGGGTCAGCGCGGTCCGGAACTGCGCGGCGACGGTCCGCTCGTCCTTGGTCAGGACATAGGCCGCCGTCCCCGTCGCGGCGGCCGCGATCACGGCCGCCGCGACGGACGCGATGATCCGCCGCCAGGGGGAAGGCCGACGATCCTCCGTCACCGTCGACACCACCCGGGACTCGAACCCCACTGGGGGCTCTCGCTCCGGAGCGAGCAGCATCAGCTCGTCCACGAGCTCGCCCAGCTCTACGAGGTCTCGACGGCACGAGGCGCAGGTCTCCACGTGTCGGAGCGCCCGGTCCCGCTCTTCGCCGAGGGCCACGCTGAGCGCCAGCTCCGCCGCGACCCCGTGCGTCATTTCACATCCGTTCTCGCCCATCCCGCACCTCGAGCGCTTTCCTCAGCCTCCTCATCCCCGACCGGATCCGCGTCTTCGCGGTGCCCAGCGGGATCCCCTCGATCTGCCCGATCTCTCGCGCCGTGCGCCCGTAGAAGGCGGCCAGGAGCACCGCCCGGCGCTGCTCGTGCGGTAGCGCGACCAGATCCGACCGCAAGGTGTGGAGCTCGAGGCTCCTGACCGCACGGTCCTCTGGATCGCTCTCTTCCGAAGCCGCCATCCCCAGCAGCGTCTCGGGATCCACCGGCGTGGCCCGGCGCACGCGGAGCGCATCGAGCGCGACGTTCCGCGTGATCCGCAGCAGCCACGCCACCACCCGGCCCCGAGCCGGATCGTAGAGCTCAGCGTGCCTCCACGCACGCACGAACGCCTCCTGGGCGACGTCCTCCGCTACCCTCGGGTCGCCCACGATCGTCAGGGCGAGCCCGAAGACGCGACCCTGGAACCGCCGCACGAACGCCGTCGACCCCTCCGGATCGCCTGCCGCGAGACCCGCCAGGAGCGACTCGTCGGAGAGCGAGTTCACCGCAGGATATACGGGCCCGGGCCCCCCAATGGATTGCTCAGCAGGCGCCTCGTCGTGCAATCCCTTCTGACCCCTCCCTCAGTAGTACCTGCGACGTCGTCACCGACGGAAGGAGGCCCCATGCGCCGCGCGCTCCTCGCCCTCACCGTCCTCTCCCTGGTCCTCGTCCCCTACCGGGCGGCGGGTGCTCCAGGGGACCTTCACCTCGCCTCGATCACTGCGGACGGCGTGAAGGGAGAATGGAGCACCCAGCCCTCGCTGTCGGGCGACGGGACCCGGGTCGCGTTCTCATCCGGCTCGCAGCTTCATCCTGACGACGACGACGCGGAGACCGATGCCTACGTCAAGGACCTGACCACCAGCGAGATCTGGCTCGCCTCGACCTCGGCGAGCGGGGAGAAGGGAAACGCGCGGAGCTCCCACGCGGCGATCTCGGCGGACGGCAACCGGGTGGCTTTCCTCTCCGGCGCCACGAACCTGCATCCATCCGGAGCGACCGGGCTGATGGTCAAGGACCTGACCACCGGAGAGGTCTTCCTCGTCGCGCCGGGCGGCGAGTATCCAGCCCTGTCGATTGATGGGACCCGCGTTGCCTTCTCGACGATCTCCACGGGCCTTGATCCCCGCGACGACGACGAGACAGCCGACATCTACGTCCGAGATCTGGTGTCGGGCGAACTCTTCCTCGCCTCGACCTCCTCGGAGGGCATCAAGGCGAACGGCGACTTCTTCCACGGGTCGGTGGGCGCGGCGCTGTCCGGGGACGGTATCATGGTCGCCTTCGCCTCCGGCGCCACGAACCTCCATCCCGGCGACGGCGACGACATCTTCGACGCCTACGTGAAGAATCTGGAGACCGGTGAGCTCCGGCTGATCTCCACCGCCCCCGATGGGGTCAAGGGCGACGGCAACTCGTTCAGCCCCTCGCTCTCGGCCGACGGCAGCATCGCGGCCTTCCGCTCGTACTCCTCGAACCTCGTGCCGGGTTTCTCCGGGGGCTTCGGACAGATCTTCGTCAAGGACCTCGCGACCGGGGACGTTCGGCCAGCCTCGCTATCGGCCTCGGGCGAGCGTGCGGACCGTGGCGCGGCGGATCCCTCGCTCTCCGCCGACGGCACCCGCGTGGCCTTCAGCTCCGGCGCGACCAACCTGCACCCTGCCGACGCGGACGTCGTGTCCGACATCTTCGTGAAGGACCTGTCGACGGGGGGCGTCGAGCTGGCGTCGACGTCCTCGTCCGGGATCAAAGGGAACGGCACGAGCTACCAGGTGTCGCTCGGAGATCGGGGGGCTGCGGTGGCGTTCCGGTCCGACGCGACCAACCTCGATCCCGCGGATGGAGAATCCGGTCCCGACGTGTACGTGAAGGAGCTGGGTGGGCCGGAGCCTCCCTCGGAGGCCACGGGGGACCTCTCAATCTCCCAGGCCGCCTCGCCGGACCCCGTGCCCGCTGGCGAGCCCATCACCTACGACGTCCGCGTCAGGAACGCGGGGCCCGCGGAGGCGACCGGCGTCGCGATGCTGGATGAGCTCCCCGACGGCGTGACCTTCGATTCGGCCACGGCGAGCCAGGGCGGCGGCTGCTCCGAGTCGGGAGGAATCGTACGCTGCGATCTCGGCTCGCTCGCACCCGGCCAGACCGCCGACGCCTCGGTCGTCGTCGTTCCTCAGGACCTCGGGTACCTGACGAACACGGTGACCGTGCAGGCAAACGAGCCCGATCCCAACACCCTCGACAATCGGTCCAGCATCAACACCGATGTGGATCCGGCGGCGGACGTGGCCGTCTCGTTGACCGACTCGCCGGACCCCGTGCGTGTGCGGCAGCCCCTGACGTACACGATCTCGATCGAGAACCGAGGGCCCACGTGGGCGACGCTCGAGCTCGTGGACACCCTGCCCTCCGGTGTGAGGGTCGAAGCCGTGGACGCGGGAGGATCGAGCTGCACGGTCTCCCGCGACGAGATCGTCTGCCGGATCTTCGGGGTCCCCGACGGTGGATCGGCGACGGTACGGATCGTCGTGTCGGCCCGGAAGCCGGCGGCCCTGGCCAACCGGGCAACGGCCGTGCCGCTCCACTTCGACCCCGATCCCGCCAACAACAGCGCCGAGGAGACGACCGTGGTCGTACGCTGAGGAGTCGCGGCGTCAGGCGACGCCGCGGACCCGGGCCCAGCGGTAGCCGTACCCGGCCAGCTCGAAGGGGCTCCACCCCTCGTCGTAGTCGCGATCGCCGAGGAGCTCCAGCGGGTGCGAGAGCTCCGTGGGCTCGAGGCCCATCCGGGCCTTCTGCGGCTCGCCGTCGAGGTTGTGGTAGACGGCCACCTCGCGCCCCTCCCACTCCGCTCGCAGGCCGAAGACGTGCTCATTCCCGGTCTCGAGGAGCTCCCAGTCGCCGAGGCCCACCTCCGGCGCCTCCCTCCGCGTGTGGACCAGGCGCTTCATCCAGCTCAGGAGGGATCCCGCGTCCCGCATCTGCGCGGCGACGTTGACCCGCTCGTACCCGTAGTCCCCCCCGGAGATCACCGGGCGGGCCAGGCGATCCGGGTCGGCGGTGGAGAACCCGGTGTTCTCCTCGTCGTTCCACTGCATCGGCGTCCGCACCGCTTCCCGCTCGTCGAGCGAGAGCAGGTCGCCCATGCCGATCTCGTCGCCGTATAGGATCACCGGGGTCCCGGGGAGGCTGAACAGAAGGCTCATCGCCATCTCGATCCGGCGCCGGTCGCCTCCCAGCATCGGGGCCAGCCGTCGCCTGATGCCGCGGTCGTAGAGCTGCATCGACGGCTCGGGGCCGAACGCCTCGAAGACCATCTGTCGGTCCTTTTCGGAGAGCCGCCCCAGGTCGACCTCGTCGTGGTTCCGGAGGAAGGTGGCCCACTGGTCGGTGGCCGGGATCCCCGCCGTGTGCTCGAGCCCGCGGGCGATGGGGCCAGCCTCCCCCTTCGCCAGGGCCAGCCAGACGAGCTGGTTGAGCGGGAAGTTGAAGATCATGTGCATGCCGCCGGTCGTGAAGTAGTCCTCGACCCGGTCTCGCTCGACGTTCGCCTCCCCCAGCAGGACGGCGTCGCCCCTCCGCCACTGGAGGAACGCCCGGAGCTCCTTCAGGTACTCGAAGTGGGGCTCCGGCTTCGGCCGTTCCACCCCGGCCGGCTCGATCAGGAACGGGAGCGCGTCCATCCGGAACCCCGCGACGCCCTGCTGGATCCAGTAGCCGAGGATCCTCCGGAACTCGGCCCGGACGTCGGGGTTGGCGACGTTGAGGTCCGGCTGGAACTCGTAGAAGCGGTGGAAGTAGTGCTTGCCCGATCGCTCGTCGAGGGTCCACGTCGACTCCTGCACGCCCGGGAACACCACGCCGCGCTCGGCGTCGTCCGGCGGAGTGTCCGCCCAGACGTAGTGGTCTCGGAGGGGCGAGTCCGGGTCCCGCGCGGCCTGGAACCACGGATGCTCATCGGACGTGTGGTTCAGGACGAGGTCGATGATCACCCGGATGCCCCGGGCCGCGGCACGGTGCACGAGCTCCACGAAGTCACCGGGCGTCCCGAGCTCGGGATGGACCCCGTAGTGGTCGGTCACGTCGTAGCCGCCGTCCCTCCAGGGGGAGGGCGAGAACGGCAGCAGCCAGATGCAGGTGATCCCGAGGGCGGCGAGGTAGTCGAGCCGATCGATCAGCCCACGGAGGTCGCCGATCCCGTCGCCGTCGGAGTCAGCGTACGAGCGGAGGTCGATCTCGTAGATGATCGCGTTCTTGTACCAGCGGTCGTCCATGCCCGGGGAGTTACCCGCGGAGCGAGCGCCGCAACCGAGGGTCGGAGCGTGCGCGCGGGGCGCCGACCCGGCATGCTTCGCTGATGCCCGTGCTGACGAGGCGAGCACTGAACCGAGCCCTGCTCGGACGGCAGCTCCTGCTCGAGCGAGCCGCGCTGTCCGTGCCGCGGGCGGTGGAGCGCCTCGTCGGCCTCCAGGCCCAGGAGCCGCCCGACCCCTACGTGGCGCTGTGGAGCCGGCTGGAGGGCTTTCATCACGAGGATCTCGCCGACCTCCTGGTCCGACGCCGTGCGGTGCGCCTGACGCTGATGCGGGGCACGATCCACCTCGTCACGGCCCGGGACGCCCTCGCGATGTGGCCCGTCATGAAGCCCCAGCTCGAGCGCAACTTCCACGGACACCTCTGGGGACGGAACCTCACGGATCTCGACCTCGAGGAGCTGCTGGCGGCGGGGCGCAAGCTCGTCGAGGAGCAGCCGAGAACCGCCGCCCAGCTCCGGGAGGCGCTCGCGAAACGCTGGCCCGACCACGACGAGACCTCGCTCGTCCCTGCTGCGCGCTACCTCCTGCCGATGGTGCAGGTGCCGCCCCGAGGCGTGTGGGGCGCGAGCGGCCTCCCCACGTTGACCACCGCGGAGCGATGGTTGGGACGTCCCCTGGGGAAGAGCGCGCGACCGGACCGCATGATCCTCAGATACCTCGCCGCGTTCGGGCCGGCCTCGATCGCCGATATGCGGACGTGGTCGGGCCTGACCGGTCTGCGAGAGGTCGTCGAGCGCCTCCGTCCTCGGCTCCGCACCTTCCGGAACGAGGGAGGCCGAGAGCTGTTCGACGTGGAGGACGGGCTCCTCCCCGATCCGGACCGCGACGCGGCCGCTCGGTTCCTGCCCACCTACGACAACGTCACGCTGTCCCACGACGATCGTCGCCGCATCGTGGAGGACGAGGATCGGCACCGGATGCAGGAGAGGATGCTGCGGGGGAACGTGGGCAGCGTGCTCGTGGACGGGTTCGTTCGAGGCATGTGGAAGGTCTCGAGATCAGGGGAGGGTGCGACGCTCGAGATCGTCCCGCTGGGAAGGCTCAGCAAGCCCGAGTCCACCGCCGTGGGTGAGGAGGGCGAGCGCCTCCTCACCTTCGTGGCTGGGGACGCCGCCGACCAAGACGTCCGGATCGCCCGCGGCTAGCGCAGCGGCCCGCGGACGTAGACCTGGAAGACGCCCGTGTTCGGGCCGGGCAGCGCTGCCTCGTTGGACACGAAGGTCGCCCACTCCCCCGTCCAGGAGAGCCCGGGACCGGCGCCGGTCACGACCGTCCCCGCCGTGGTCTTGCTCAGCACCCTCGTCGTCCGCCGCTTCCGATCGTGGACGTAGGAGCGGGCGATCGGCGGGGATGCCCCGGGAAGGTTGGGAGCGTTGGAGTGGAAAGCCACGTACCTGCTGTTCCCCGAGATGGCCGGCCACTGGTTGCAGCCGTCGGCCGCGGCTCCCGCCGTGGTCCTGCTCACCAGCCGCGTCTTCTTGGTCTTCCGATCGCGAGCGTGGATGTCGACCCTATCGCAGATCTCGTTGAACTCTATGTTGAGGGAGAAGACGACCACCCTCCCGCTCCCGGAGATGTCCACCCAGCTCGCGAACTCGTCGAAGGGCACCCCCGAGCTCCTCTTGCTCACGAGACGGGTCTTCTTCGTCTTGCGGTCGCGAACGTAGACCCTGAATGTGCTTGGTCCCGGGAGCGCCGGGTCGCTCGAGGTGAACGCCGCGAACCGTCCGCTCGCGGAGAGCGCGTGGAGGCCTGCGCTCACGGGCGTGCCGTTCGAGCTCTTGCTCAGGAGCCGGGTCTTCCTTGTCTTCCGGTCGTGGATGTAGAGCTTCGACAGAGGACCTCCGCCCGCGGGGAGGTTCCCTGCCATCGAGGAGAAGGTCACGAACCGCCCGGAGTCGGAGATCCGGCCGCTGAGACCGGAGGCGTCGGCGGGCTGGCCCGCCGAGTTCCTGCTGGCGAGCCGGGTCTTCTTCGTCTTCAGGTCGCGGACGTACACCTGGAAGCCGTTCCCCGGCAGGTTGGACGCGTCGGACTCGAAGACGACGAAGCGCCCGTTCCCCGAGATGTCGGGGTTCCGGTTCTGCCCGAGGGCGGGCTGCCCGCTCGACGTCCTGCTCACGAGGCGCGTCTTCTTGGTCTTGCGATCGTGCACGTGGATGCCCTGGACGTCGTCTGGGCCCGGCAGGTTGTCCGCCTGCGACTGGAAGACAACGTATCTGCCGTCGTTCGAGATCCGCGCCTCCACGCTCGTGTCGTCCCCGGCCTGTCCCTGGGACGTCTTGCTGACCAGCCGCGTCTTGGGTTTCGCGGCGGCGACCGCCGACGTCGTGCCGACCAGGACGCCGGCGGCGAGCACCAGGATGCCGACCCTTCGCATTCCGCTCCCTCCCTCGAGGCGACCAACCGTACCACGAGCCCTTTCGACGATCCTTGGGGCGGGTCATCCCCTCCCGCACCGATGGCCGCGGCCGCCCATGCCACGCCGCCCGCCAGGAGGATGAGCTGGTTCGCCACCGGCCAGGGCAGGACGTCGGCGATCCCGACGTCCGGAGGCCAGTCGAAGGGGGCGCCGAGGAGGACGATCGAGGCGTAGGCGATCCCCAGGAGCGGTCGGTAATCGGGGACGACGAGCGGCAGGAAGCCTGCCGCCGCCCGACGCCTACCGCCCGCCCTCCAGCGCCTCGGCGATCTCCGACGCCCACCCCCGGATCTCGTCCCAGTCGCGGAAGTCACCCTCCGGCGCTCGGAGCGCCATCACGATGGCCTTCTCGCCGAAGCCGAGGTCCTTCTTGACGAGCTTCCCCGGGAAGACGCGGTGGCCGCGGGCGTCGGCGGCCTCGGTGACGTCGGCCACGTCGACCGGGTCTTCCTCGGGCTTGGGCGGATCGCCGATGGGGCCGCTCGAGAAGAGCCACACGGGCAGGGACTTCAAGTCTGCCCCGAGTCGCTCGACGAGCTCCAGCGCGGGCTTCATCCAGTGGCCGGCGTAGACGGCGCTACCCAGGATCAGCGCGTCGTAGCCCTCGACCGACGAGACCTCCTCGGGCGGCATCACCGTTGCCTCCTGGCCACGCCCCTCGAGCTCATCGGCGACCGCGCGGGCGATCTCGGCCGTGGAGCCGTGCTTCGACGCGGCCGACACGAGCACCTTCATGGCTTCCCTCCTTCCCCCGTGGAAGGGGTCCCACTCCCGTCACCCACGACGCCGCCTGTCGCGCGAGCCAGCGCGTCCAGCGTTCGACGCGCGCCCACCACGAACCGCTCGAGGTCCGGACAGGCGTCGCGGTCGGCGACGACGGTGAGGTTGAACTGTCCCGCGTAGGAGAGGGCCCCCACGCCGATCGTGACGTTGCCGATCAGCGGCACGACGGGGAAGGCCTCGAGCACCGGCGCCCCGGCGAAGTACAGAGGCACCGGAGGCCCCGGGACGTTGGCCACGTAGGTGTTCATCACCCGCTGGTGTGGTGCGTAGCGGAGCCACGCCCGCTGGATCGGCACGTTCCGGAAGAGGGTCCCGCCCGGAGGCCGGGGCTTCCGCTTCCGCTCGGCGGTCTCGGCAGCGATCCTTCGAAGCGTCCGACGGGGGTCCTTCTCCCCGATCGGCAGCGGCGCCATCATGGCGCCGTCCAGGTTGCCTCCCGCCCCGTCCGTCTCAGCGCCGTGGAGAGACACGGGCACGAAGGCGCGGAGCGAGAGACCCTCCACCCGCTCCCCCCGCCCGAGCAGCAGCGCGCGAGCACCCCCCGCCACAGCAGCGAGGAGCACGTCGTTCACCTTCCCGCCGTGCGCGTGCGCGATCCGCTTCACGGCGTCCAGCTCGACGCGGATCACGTCCAGTCGACGATCCCACCCCACCCGGCGGTTCAGGCTCGTGCGGGGGGCTCGCTCCTCGATGAAGGCCTCGCGGACGGCCGGCCATCCGCGGCGGGCTGCGCGCAGGGTCCGGGAGGGGTGCGCGAGCTTGTCGAAGAACCGGCCGAGGGTCGCCAGCCGCCATCGCACGTTGTCCGCGAGCAGCTGCATCGCCGTGGGCGTGGGGCGCGGCCGCCAGGTGGGTTGCGGCGTCTGGGGAGGGTCGGGGACGGGGTCCACGAACGCCCCGAGCGCGGCGATGCCGGCCACGCCGTCGGCCACGGCGTGATGCAGCCTCATGTAGAAGCCCACGCGGCCGCCCGTCAGGCCCGGCAGGAACCAGAGCTCCCAAAGAGGCCTCGATCGATCCAGCCGACGACGCCGCAGCCGCTCGCAGGTGGCAAGCAGCCGCTCCTCGTCGGCGGGGCCCTCCAGCGGCAGCATCCGGACGTGTCTTCGCAGATCGATCGAGGGCGCGTCCACCCACAGGGGCCACCCCAGGCCGAGCGGAGGCCGATGCAGGCGCTGGCGGAAGCGCGGAAGGAGGTGCAGCCTCCCCCGGACGTGCTCCCGGATCGCCTCGATCGGGAACCCACCGTCCTCCTCCGCGAAGCCGCGGCCGTCCAGGATCGCGATCGCCCCGATGTCCTGCGACCAGCCAAGCTCCTCGGGCCAGACCATCATCAGGTCCTGCGGGCCCAGTCGATCCATCATCCGCCCCCTAGGCCGGCACCCCACTCACCTCGGCGGGCGCCGGCTCGCGCCGTTCCACCACGAGAGGTTGATCGAAGCCGAGCCGCCCGCGCGTCGCCAGGACGATCGAGACGGCGCCGCCCACGAGCGTCCCCAGGATGGTGAGGTCCACGGTCAGGCTGTCATTCACCAGGAAAAGGTTGTCGAGCGCCGCGGTGAAGCTCCCGTGCAGCACGACGCAGAGGAGGAGGCTCCGGGTCCGGTTCCACAGCCACGTGTAGAAGAAGACGAACATCATCGGCCCGACGAACCCGATGCCGTAGATCGGGAGGTGCCACAGCCCCCAGATCACGCCGAGCAGCAGCGTAGCGGCGAGCGGCGAGAACCGCGCCTGGAGGCGGTCCAGGAGGAAGCCTCGCCACCCCGACTCCTCCTGCCCTCCCCCCACCAGAGCGACGACCACGAACGTCGCGATGTAGGCGGGGAGCGCCGAGGCCAGGCGGCCGAGCTCGACCGGCTCGCCCAGCAGGGTGAGCACCAGGTTCACCACGGCGAACAGCAGGGCCGGAAGCCCGAGTGCGAACAGCCAGTACCATCCGGGCACCCTCCACCGCAGGAGCGGGCGGAGCCATCCGCGGACCGAGCCCCCGGTCCACCTGATCACGAGCCCCGCGGCGATCGGAGGACCGAACGCCCCGAGAGCGACGAGGGCCATACCCCCCGCGCCCGTCAGCACCGCCGGTGCCCACACGATCCACGAGATCCCGTAGGCCAGCATCACGTAGGCGGCGATCTCGTGGCGCCGCGCGAAGTCACGCATCCTATTCACCCTCTCTCACCCGACCAGCACGACCGCGAACAGCCACCTCATCGAACCCCCCTGGGCTCCTCGCCATCCGGAGGAGCCTCAGTCCGAGCAGCACATACCACGCCCAGAGCACCACACCGGAGAAGGCCGAGATCGCCAGCCCGACCACGGGCAGGTAGTAGCCGAACCCGATCGTGTTCCCCGCGATCATCAGGATCGGGATGGCTCTCCCGAACGAGCCCGCCCTCAGCATGACCAGACCGATGGCGATGCCGGCCAGCTGCCCCACGACGTAAGAAACCTGGAACGCGGTCCCCTCCCAGGTCGCCAGAACCGCCTCCCCCGCTCCCAGCGTCGCCGCTCGCTGCGTCTCCGTCGTCGCCTCGGCGAATCGGCCGCTCAGCGAGAGCATCTCGATCGCCGGGTTCGAGGCGATGAGCAGCACGAGCGCCGTCAGCCAGAGACCGGTCGCCGCCAGCATGACGCCCGGCCGGGCCGGTCGCAGCGCCACATAGAGCGCCAGGGCGATCACCACCAGCAGGACGTTGTCCACCACCAGGAGCAGGTCGAGGTCCACGAGCCCGGCGAGCGGATTGCCTTGCAGCAGCCCGAACCACCCCTGGGTCGTCTCCGGATACGGGAACGCGACGAACACGGCGATCTGGATCGGGATGAGCGCCGCGGTGGCCAGGGCCGCCCATCCGGCGGCGCGGAGCAACGGGCTCCAGGTGCCCTCGCGGAGCGGTGTGGGCGTCTCGGCGAGCATCACATCCATGCCGACCTCCTTCTCTGCCTTCGCGACCAGGGAACCGTCGTTC
>DASUTW010000161.1:0-13489 GCA_036374395.1 Actinomycetota bacterium | reverse complement strand
GCGCACGTCGATCCGAAGGACGACGTGCGCCGCGTCGAACAACGCCGCTGACTCAGCGCCGGGCCGCGGTCACCGACTCGGCCAGGACCTCCAGCCCCTCGTCGAGCTCCTCGTCGGAGATCACGAGCGGCACCAGGTGGCGGAGGACGTTCTTGTAGATCCCGCAGTTCACGGCGAGGAGGCCGCGCTGCATCGCCTCCCCGATGACCCCGCCCACCAGCTCCTTGTCGGGCTCCTTCGTCTCGGGATCCTTCACCATCTCCACGCCGATCATCGCCCCGATGCCCCGGATGTCGCCGATCTCGGGGGCGTCTCGCGCGATCTCCTCCCAGGCGGCGCGGATCGTCTTCCCCACGACCTGGGCCCGCTCGACCAGCTCCTCCTCCTCGATCACCTGGAGCGTGGCGTTCGCCGCGGCGCATGCCACCGGGTTCCCGATGTAGGTGCCGCCGATCTCGGAGGGACCGGGGGCGTCCATGACGTCGGCCCGCCCCACGACGGCGGAGATCGGGTAGCCCGAGCCCATGGCCTTGGCCAGCGTGATCAGGTCGGGCTCCACGCCGAACTGCTCCACGGCAAGGAAGGTGCCGGTGCGTCCGCATCCCGTCTGGACCTCATCGGCGATCAGGAGGATGTCGTGGCGCCTGCAGATCTCGGCCAGGCCGGGCAGGAAGTCGGGCGTGACAGGCACGAACCCGCCCTCCCCGAGCACGGGCTCGATGATCACGGCCGCGACGGTGTCCGGATCAACCTGCGTCGTCAGCGAGCGCTCGAACGCCTCGAGGGCCAGCGCCCCGGCGTTCTCGGGCTCGGGGCTCCGGTACGCGTAGGGGAACGGGACCCGGTACACCTCGGGCGCGAACGGCCCGAACCCGCTCTTGTAGGGCGCGTGGCGGCTGGTGAGCGTCATCGCCATCAGGGTCCGACCGTGGAAGGCGCCCTCGAAGGCCATGATCGCCGAGCGGCCCGTGGCCCGTCTCGCGATCTTGACGGCGTTCTCGACGGCCTCCGCCCCCGAGTTGAAGAAGGCGGCCTTCCGGTCGCCCCCGCCCACGGCCGTCACGAGACGCTCGCCCAGCTCCACCCACGACTCGTAGGGCACGACGGTGAAGTCGGTGTGGGCGAAGCGCTCCAGCTGGGCCCGGGCGGCCTCGACGACCTTGGGATGGGCGTGACCGGTGAGGAGGGCGCCGAGCCCGCCGGCGAAGTCGAGGAAGGTGTTCCCGTCCACGTCCGTGAACGACGCCCCCCGGCCCTCCTCGATGAAGCCGGGCATGTGGAGGTCGAACGGCTCGGCGACGACCCGCTCCTTCCGCTCGATCAGCTCGCGGGACCTCGGCCCCGGGATCTCGGTGACCAGGTTGATCGTGCCCAACTCGCCCTCCTCCCTCTCGCGCCCTCGGAGGCTACCAGAGGATCAGAGACGCAGCGGCCGCGGCGGGCTCATGATCGCGGCCGGATCCTCCCGCCAGCGCTCCGGCTGGACGTCGATGTACAGCTCGATCTCGTTCCCGTCCGGGTCGGCGATGTAGACGCTGTGCGTCACCACGTGGTCCGCCATGCCCATGATCTGGACGCCTCCGGCCTCCAGCGCCCCGATCGCCTCGCGCAGCTCGTCGTCGGTCGTGCCCACCTTCAGCCCGAAGTGGTACATGCCCACGCGCCTGCCGGGCGGGATCGGCGTGGCGTCCTCCCCCACCTCCAGCAGCAGCAGCTCGTGGTGGGTACGGCCGGACGAGAAGGCAGCGCCCTGACTGCCCATTCTGCCGATCTCCTCCCACCCCAGCACGTCGCGATAGAAGCGGACCGAGCGCTGGAGGTCCCGGACGTAGAGGACGAGATGGCCGAGCTCGTGCACCTTCATCGAGGCCTCCTTGTCGCGTGAGCCTCCAGGATAGCCTGGGAACACCTCGCCCTCTCGGGGCGTTTCCCCGTATGCCCGCGTACCCTTGATGAGGCGCCCATGACGAAGCTGATCGAGGTCGAGTCCCTCACGAAGGTCTACCCGGACGGCACCCGTGCCGTGGACGATGTCTCCTTCCACGTCGAGGAGGGAGAGATGTTCGGCTTCCTGGGGCCGAACGGGGCCGGGAAGACCACCACGATCCGCATCCTCGTCACCCTGCTTCCCAAGACCTCCGGCTCGGCCCGGGTGGGCGGGATCGAGGTGAGCGAGGACCCCGACACCGTCCGCCGGTCGATCGGGTACGCCGCCCAGTTCATCGGGGTGGACGACGACCTGCCCGCGCACGAGAACCTGGTGCTCCAGGCCCGCCTCCACGGGATCGGGAAAGCCGAGGCCCGGAGGCGCGCCGATGAGCTGCTCGACGTGTTCGCCCTCTCCCCCGTCGCCGACAGGCGCGCCGCGACCTTCTCGGGGGGGATGCGTCGGCGCCTCGACCTGGCCCAGGCCCTGGCGCACCGGCCGCCGCTCGTCTTCCTGGACGAGCCCACCACCGGGCTCGATCCGCAGACGCGCAACGCGATGTGGCGCTACCTGGAGGAGCTGAACCGGGGTGGGACCACGGTGTTCCTCACCACCCAGTACCTGGAGGAGGCCGATCGCCTCTGCACGCGGCTGGCCATCATCGACCACGGAAGGATCGTGGTCGAGGGATCCCCGGCCGAGCTGAAGAAGGAGGTGGGGGGCGACGTGGTCACGCTCGCGCTGGAGGACGACGATCCCGAGACGTTGCGGCGCGCGCTCGAGGCCGTGACCGCGTTCCCCGGGGCCGGGGAGCCGCGGGTGTTCGACCACTCGATCTCGCTGCCGGTGAAGGACGCGGGCGAGGCGCTGTCGGCGCTCGTGCGCCGGCTGGACGCCGCGGGCATCCCGGTGGCCAGGCTGGCGATGTCCTCGCCCACCCTCGACGAGGTCTTCCTCCGCCACACGGGCGAGCGGATGCGGGTGGAGGACCCGAATACGAGGGCCCCGAGCTCGACGTTCCGCGTCATGCGGGGGAGGCGCTGATGCTGCGCACCGTGGCCGAGTCGACGATCCTCTTCAGGCGGAACATCACCAAGCTCGTCCGGGTCCCTCTGATGGTGTTCATGTCGCTGTTCCAGCCGCTGCTGTGGCTGATCCTGTTCACGCAGATCTTCCAGCGCCTGGGGGAGTTCCCGCAGTTCCAGCAGCAGGGCTACGAGTCGTACCTCATGTTCTTCGCCCCGAGCGTGCTGACGATGACGGTCATCACCTCGGCCTTCCAGTCGGGCATGGGGATGGTCACCGACCTCGAGACGGGGATGCTCGACAAGTTCCTCATCAGCCCGATCCGGCGGTCCAGCGTCCTGCTGGGGAAGGTTATGGCCGACGGCTTCCGCATGCTGCTGCAGGGGGCGACGGTGCTCGTCATCGCGCTCCTCATGGGGGCCAGGATCGAGACCGGGATCCCGGGGGCGGTCGTCATGCTGATCGTGGCCGCCCTGTTCGGGATCGTCTGGGCCGGGCTGTCGAACATCGTGGCCCTGCGGACACGACACGCGGAGCTGACGATGATGATCGGCATCCTCCTGACCTTCCCGATGCTGTTCCTCTCCACGGCGATGATGCCGGAGGGGCTGCTGCCCGGCTGGCTGGAGACGGTGGGGCGCTTCAACCCGGTGACGTACGTGATCGACACGGCCCGCGCGTTCATGAACGACGGGTACGATTGGGGTCAGCTCGGGATCACGCTGGTCGTCATCGCGGTGGTCGGCGCCTTCACGCTGACCGGCGCCACGCGCGCCTTCCGCCGCGCCACCACGTGACGACGATCTGGACGGTCGGCCACAGCATCCACCCGATCGAGACCTTCCTCGAGCTGCTGCGCGGGGCCGGCATCCGGCGGCTCGTGGACGTGCGGACCGCCCCCGGGTCGAGGAAGCACCCGCAGTTCGGACGGAACGCCCTGGCCGCGTCGCTGGAGCAGGCGGGGATCGGCTACGAGTGGCGGGGCGAGGAGCTGGGGGGCTGGCGGAAGGCCCGGCCGGACTCCCGACACACCGCCCTGCGGTCGGCCGGGTTCCGCGGGTACGCGGACCACATGGAGACGGAGGGCTTCCGCCGGGCGCTGGACCGCCTGCTCGACGAGGCCGAGGGGACCCCCACGGCCGTGATGTGCGCCGAGGCGCTCTGGTGGCGGTGCCACCGCTCGATGATCGCCGACGCGGTGGCGGCCCGGGGCCACGAGGCTCGACACGTGATGCCCGACGGCTCCATCGCCCCCCACCGGCCACGGTTCTCCCGGGTCGAGGACGACGTCCCGGTCTACGACGCCTAGGCGCGCCGGCGCACCTCGTGCTCGACGTCGCCGAGCACGTCGAGGGGGGCGATCACGTCGCCGAGCACGAGCACCAGCGACTCGAAGTCCAGCGACGGCGCCTCGAGCCTGAGCCACTCGGACCGGCGCGCGGCCTCGTCGATCGCCGATCGGCACCGCTCGGCCAGGTCGTCCGGCGCGCCCTCCCAGGCCTCGAGCGCCCGGGCAGCCTCGGTCAGCGCCTCCTCAAAGGCCAGGATCGAGGTGGCCAGGGGCTCGGGCTCGCGGCGGGAAGCGGGCACGGCGGCCACGAGGGCGTCCTTCGCTCGCTCCACCTCCGCGGCCACCCACTCGAACCCGCGCGGGATCCCTCGTCGCCTCCTCATGCGGCGAGTCTACGGGTTCCATCTCGGCCCTCCTTCCGTGAGAATGGCGCGATGCGGCTCCTCCTGGTCGTCAACACGCGGGCGGGCACCGTCACGCCCCGCACGGTGCGGTTCATCGAGCGAGCCCTGTCCGATCAGGCGAAGGTCCGGATCGAGCTGACGCGGGGGCGGGGCCACGGGGCCGAGCTGGCGAGCGAGGCGGCGGCGGGGGATCACGACGTGGTGGCCGTGATGGGAGGCGACGGCACCGTCAACGAGGTGGCGAACGGCCTCGCGGGCTCGGACGTTCCCATGGCCATCATCCCGGGAGGGGGCACGAACGTCCTCGCCCGCTCGCTCGGGATCCCCCAGGAGCCCGTGCGCGCGGCGGGGTTCCTCCTGGCCAGGCTGTCCGGGCCCGGCCGCCGCATCCCCCTGGGCCGGGCGGCGGGGCGCTACTTCACCTTCTCGTGCGGCATCGGGCTCGACGCCGAGATCGTTCGCCGCGTGGAGCGTCGCCAGCGCCTGAAGCGGGCCGCCGGCCACGGCTACTTCGCCTGGACGGCGCTCCGGGTCGGCCTCGTCTCCTACGACTTCAAGACGCCGAGGATCCGCGCGCGCTGGGGCCCGGCGCTCGAGCACCGGCGAGACGGCCTCACGTTCCTCATCTCCCAGAACGTCGACCCGTACAGCTACCTGGGCTCCCTCCCCATCAAGGTCTGCCCCAAGGCGAGCCTGGACCTCCGCCTGGACGCGTTCGCCGGCGGGCCGGTCGGCAGGATCCGGATCGTCCGCTGGGCCCTCAAGGCGCTGGGGAGCGGGCGCCACGCGCGCGACCGCCGCGCCCTCTCGCTCCACGACGAGGGACGGATCGAGGTCGTCGCGGCCACTCCGCACCCCGTCCAGATGGACGGGGAGTACCTCGGCGACCACGACCGCCTCCTCCTGGAGTCGGTCCCCGGGGCCCTGTCGATCCTGGCCTGAGCGTCAGGGGCGGAGCGCGCGCCGGCGCGCGGCCACGGCGAGGGCCGGCCGGTTCGTGGCCACCGCGGCGAGCCCGCGGGCGAACAGGCGCTCCATCCGCCCCTCGTCGTCCACGGTCCACGTGCCCACCTCGATGCCCCGCCGAGCCGCGGCATCGAGCAGGTCGTCCCCGTCGTGATCGAAGATCCCGGCGTAGGGGAGGAGCCAACGGTGGCCGTCCTCGTCGGCCAGATCCAGCGCGATCAGCTCATCCCCCGGCAGAGCGAGCAGGCCAGTGGGGACGTCCGGAGCCGCCTCCATGGCCGAACGGAGGGTGGGGGCGTCGAACGAGGTGATCAGCGCGGCTCCCGGGAACCCCTTCAGCGCCTCCGCGACCGCCTCGACGATCTCCTCGCCCCCCGGCCGGTACGAGGGCTCGCCCGGGAGGTTCTTGATCTCCACGTCCACCCCCGTCCCCGTCCCCTCGAGCAGCTCGAGGACCTCTCTCAGCGTGGGGATCTCCTCCCGCGGTGCCCGCCCTCCCGAGGCGTCGGCCTGCTTCACCTCGGCCAGCCGCATCCTGTGCACGAGCCCCCGCGCGTCGGTGGTCCGCTCGAGCTCGGCGTCGTGCAGGACCACGACGGCGCCGTCGGCCGTGAGCCTCGCGTCGAGCTCCACGAGGTCGGCGCCGGCCTCCGCCGCCGCGGCGAACGCCGTCAGGGTGTTCTCGGGATGATCGGCGGAGGCACCGCGGTGGGCGATCACCAAGGGACGGCGGGGTTCCACGTCCGGCGCTCCGATGCGTACGAGAAATGGGTCTTTACACGGGCCGCAGACCAACACTATACTGCCGCTCGCGCCGGCCGGGGCCTCTTCTTCAGGGGGCCTTGTGAAGTGCTCCACGAGACCGGGCCAGGCCGGGGAAGGGGACGGATGGACTGGGTACAGCGGGCGAGGTGCAGGGACGAGGACCCCGAGCTGTTCTTCCCCATCGGGACCTCCGGCCCGGCCCTCGAGCAGATCGAGCGCGCTCGCGCCGTCTGTATGCAGTGCGAAGTTCGTGAAGAGTGCCTCGAGTGGGCCCTGGCGTCCGGTCAGGACGCCGGCGTCTGGGGAGGCACCTCCGAGGAGGAGCGGAAGGCGATGCGCCGCACTCGCCGCCTCGGGCCGAGGGTGCCGGTTCTGCGCTGACCGCCGTGCGGCCGCTCCCCGAGCCGAGCCACGCGCCGATCGGCTTCTCCTACGAGGTCTACCCCACCTCGCGACGGTGGCTCGGTCTGGCCCTGCTCGTGATTCTGACAATGGCGGTGGCCGTCGCTGCGGCCGTCCGACTCGTCGGGATCGCGGATCCGTGACCGTGGGACCGCCCCGACCGAAGGAGGAGGGAATGTGAACGCGCTCGCCCAAGCCCTGCCCATGCCCCGCTCCCGAGGCGCTCGACTCGCGTCCCAGGCCGCGCTGGCGATCGGAGGGAGCCTGCTGATCGCGGCGCTCGCCCAGGTCTCGATTCGGCTGCCGTTCACGCCGGTGCCCATCAGCGGGCAGACCCTCGGGGTGCTCCTGGTCGGCACCGCGTTCGGCTGGCTGCTCGGGGGGCTGACCCTGGCGCTGTACCTGGCCGAGATCGCCGTGGGGTTCCCGTTCGCCGCGGAGGGCAACGCGGGGTACGAGGTGTTGACCCTCGTCACCCCCAGCGGCGGGTACATCTGGGGGTTCCTGGCGGCCGCGATCCTGATGGGCTGGCTGGCGGGGCGGGGGTGGGACCGCAGCATCCGCTCCTCGATCAGCGTGATGCTGCTCGGGCACATCGTGATCTACCTCGTGGGGATCGCGTGGCTCCACGCCTCACCCACGTTCGCCGCCTTCCTCGGTCACGAGCCGAGCATCGAGGAGACGTTCGCCGCGGGCCTCTACCCGTTCATCGTGGGCGACGTCCTCAAGCTGCTGCTGGCGGCGGGCGCCCTGCCGCTCGCGTGGCGGCTCGTGGGGAAGCGCGGTGGCTAGACCCGGCTCGCCGGGCAGAGGTGGCTGACGACGCACTCCTCGCACCGGGGCCGCTTCGCGTCGCAGATCCGCCGCCCGTGCTCGATCAGCACATAGCTGAAGCCGTACCAGTCGTCTCTCGGAAGCAGGCCCATCAGGTCGCGCTCGATCTTGTCGGGGTCTTTCTGCGCGGTGAGCCCCAGCCGCTGGGAGACACGCTTCACGTGGGTGTCCACCGCGATGCCCACGTCGGGGTCCTCCTTCGCCCTCTCCGGATACGCGTTCCAGAGCACGATGTTGGCGGTCTTGCGCGCCACGCCCGGCAGCCGCACGAGGTCGGCCATCGAGTCGGGGACCTCGCTTCCGAACTCCTCCACGATCATCCGGCAGGCCCCGCGGACCGCCTTCGTCTTCTGGTTGAAGAACCCGGTGGGGCGGAGATCCTCCTTCAGCTCGTCCTCGGGGACCTTCAGGTAGTCCTCGGCCGTCCGGTACTTCTGGAAGAGGGTCGCGGTCACCTCGTTGATCTTCTTGTCGGTGGACTGCGCGGAGAGGATCGTCGCCACCAGGCACTCCAGGGGCGTCTCGAAGGCGAGGGCCACGCGGGCGCCCCGGTACTCCCGCTTGAGGAGGTCGATCACCTCGGGGCCGCGTTCCGCGAGCGGCGACTCCCTGGTGAGGGCCCTCGGCATCAGCGCCCGCGGAACTCGGGGTCTCGCCGCTCGCGGAACGCGGCGATCCCCTCCTGGAGGTCCTCGCTGCCGAACGCGTGCGCGGCCATCATGTCGAAGTCGGCGACTCGGAACCCCTCGGCCTCGCGGTCGATCGAGAGACGGGAGAGCACCTGCCGGATCCCCCGCTTCGACCCCTGGACGGACAGCGGGGCGGCGTCGGCGATCTCCTCCGCGTAGAGGAGCGCGCGGTCGGGGAGATCCTCCGGCGGGACGGCCTCGCCCACGAGTCCCCAGTCGGCCGCCTCCTGGCCGGAGATCGTCCTCGTCCCCAGCAGCAGGGCGCCGGCGCGCTTGGGCCCGACCGCCAGCACGAGCCGCTGGATGTTCTCGTACCCCACGACCACGCCCAGGCGCCCCGAGGGGATGCCGAACGTGGCGTCGGTGGCGGCGATCGCCAGGTCGCAGGCCACGACGAGCTGGCATCCGGCGCCGAGCGCGCTCCCCTGCACGACCGCCAGCGCCGGCACGGGGAGATGCTCGATCGAGCGCATGACCTCCTCGAGGGCGCGGCCGTAGTCGATGCCGTCGGGCCCCTCCGTGGCGCGGGCCAGCTCGTCGATGTCGGCGCCCGCGCAGAAGTGCCGCCCCTCCCCCGAGAGCACGACGACCCGGGCGTCCCGGTCGGCAGCGGCGTCGCCCAGCGCCCGGATCAGCTCCCCCAGCATCGCCGCGTTCACGGCGTTGCGGTGATCCGGGCGTGCCAGCGTGATCCGCCAGATGCGCCCGGGCTGGGTTCGGATCAGCGTCATGCGGTCATGCTAGCGCGGCCCCGCGCGGTCGGTCAGCCGAACGTGAGCACGAGGGCGGGGCCGTCGGGGCCCGATTCCCGGCTGTCGTAGACCTGGGTGAAGCCTCCCCCGCCTGAGCCCTCGACCTGGTCCCTCAGCATGAAGCCGTGGTTCCCGGAGGCATACATCTCGAGGACCTGCTGGAGGACCGGCCACTCCCGCCAGCCCGTGCCCGAGGGGCTCGACGCGGGCGGTCCGGACGTGCCCGGCTGGATCGCCCAGGTCACGCCCCCTTCGGTCCAGCCGGAGGATACCCGGTACGCGAGGATCGTCCGGGCGCCGGTCGAGGACGTGGCGCGCAGCCGCAGCCTCGCGTCGGTCAGGGCGCATCCCGCCGGGACCGGAGGCAGATCGAATGCCACGAACGTCCGCCGGTCCTGGGCTCGGGAGACCACGTAGAGCTCGGCGTCCCCACCGTGATTGGCACCGGAGGGGTTCGTGACGACCCAGGCGTCGCCGGCGGCGGCGAGCGTCCGGACGCCGCAGAATGAGGGGGCGGCCTGGAAGGTATTGGCGGGGTTCTCCGTGACCGCGGAGAACGCGGCGGTCGTCGAGCCGAGGAACCCCGCGACCAGCAACCCGACCGCCGCGGCGAGCAGGCGCGGCGCCCTCCGCACGGCCCTCACCCTCGCCAGACGCGCCGTAGGAGCGCCCCGCCGACCAGGATCGAGCCCCCGACGAGGAGCACGACCCGCGTGGTCGGGGAGCCCAGCCAGTGGAGGGGATACCCGACCATCGGGATCACGGAGCGCACGACCCCGATCGCGCCCTCCGCCCTCACCGACCACCGCTCCTCGCCGGTGTTGGCGTCGCCCCTGGTGACGAAGTCGTAGCGGCCGCCGTGCCGCTCGACGCTCACCACGCGGTGCGTCACCAGGCTGCCGGCCCTCGTGGCGTCGCGGAACGTGACGACCAGGCCGGGGGCAGCCTCCCCCGGCCTGACGGTCTCGACCACGACCACGTCCCCGGTCCCGATGGCCGGCTCCATGCTTCCGCTCCGCACCACCAGGAACCGGAACCCGGCCACCATCATCGCCACCATCACGAAGAGGAGGATCGTGAGCGTCCCCAGGACGGCGAGGGAGGCCACGGGGGTCCGGGGCCTCGCGCTCGCCCGAGCCTGGAGCGTGGCGTCCATCAGGTGTTCCGAGCCTCCCAGGTGAAGCTCTGGCTGGCGTTCAGCCCCTGGGCACCGCTGTCGTCCTGCACGGAGACCTCGAAGCGGTAGGCGCGCGACTCGCCGCTCGTCCACGACCCGTCGGGGTCGACGAGCGCGGCGCCGTAGGCGTCCGGGTAGCCGTCCATCGTGCCCGAGTAGACCACCCCGCCGCCCGCGTCGGGCGTGAACCCCGCGCACGAGTCGAACGACGCCCCGACGAGCGTCCCCCGGGTCACGGTGAGATCGAGGTACTGGTCGAGTCCGGTGCCGCCGGTGGTGCCGTACAGCCGAACGGTGGCCGGCAGGGTGCCCATGTAGGTCACCACGATGCACGCGGCGTCCGAGTCGCCCGGCTTCGCGTTGGCCAGCGACAGCATCGCGGTTCCGCTGTCGTCGTCGGTGATGGAGACGGTCCCCGCATCGAAGGCGTTGCCGGGATTCTCCGTCGTCGCGCTGAAGGCCGAAAAGGTCCCGAAGCCCACCACGGCGCCGAGGAGCGCCAGGATGAGCATCGTGAGGCCGATCTTGGCCCCCGTGCGCCTCTCCCGCCGTCCCCCGGCGAGCGATGCGTGTGCGTCGGTCATCCTCTTCCTCCCGTTCGTGCGGACCGGCGTGGCCCGCGCTTCCACATCGGGTATCGGAGCCGTAGCAGGCCGCTGGATGGCGAAGCGGGAGGGTTCTCGGGAGTGGTGGCCCTGTCGGACGGATGGGGGACACGCAGGCGTCCGTGCCATCGGAACGGCGCCCGTGCGGGCCACGGGCCGCTACGGCTGCGACCCGACGGACAGGCCTGGTCCGGACGCGGCCGCGTCGAGGGCGGCCCGGAGGGCGGCGACGAGGTCGCGCAGGCCCTCCGGGCCGCCCTCCTCCACCGCCTCGATCGCCCTGCTGCCCACGACCACGCCGTCGGCGAGCCGCGCGGCGGCCGCGGCGTGGGCGGGGGACGCGATCCCGAACCCGGCCAGGAGCGGGAGCGCCGTCGCCGCCCTGGCCCGCCTGATCAGGTCGGGGAGGAGAGGCGGCGCCTCGCTCCGGGGGCCGGTGGTGCCCGTGACGCTCACCAGGTACAGCCAGCCGTCGGTGCGCCGAGCCGCGAGGCGGATCCGCGTCGTGGGCGTCGTGGGCGCCACGAGGTGCACCCGCCGGAGCTCGGGCATGGCGTCGGAGGGAAGGTCGGCCACGATGAGGCTCGTCGCCCCCGCCTCCCGGGCGTCCGCCGCGAACCGGTCCCAGCCGTAGGCCTCGAGCACGGCCGCGTACGTCATCGGGACGAGCGGAACGTCCACCCGCCGCCGGGCCCGGGCCAACGCTTCCAGGCACGCGCCCGGGCCCATGCCCTCGGCCAGCGCGCGCTCCCCCGACCGGCGGATGACCGGGCCGTCGGCGAGCGGGTCCGAGTGGGGGAAGCCGACCTCGACGAGATCCGCGCCGGCCTCGACCGCTGCCTCGACCAGGCCCGGGAGGCCTCGTGAGGCCATCAGGTAGATCGCGAGCGTGCTCACCCCAGCACCGTCCCCAGGTCCTTGTCGCCGCGGCCGGAGAGCCCGACGACGACGAGCTCGGCGTCGAGCTCCAGCGCCCGGGCGATCGCGTGCGCCGGCTCCAGCGCGGGGACGATGCCCTCGGCCCGCGACAGGAGCCGGAACGCCTCCAGAGCCTCCTCGTCCGAGGCCGTCACGTACTCGACCCGGCCCGACTCGCGCAGCCGGGCGTGCTCGGGCCCCACGCCCGGGTAGTCGAGGCCCGCGGAGATCGAGCGCGCGTCGTGGATCTGCCCGTCCTCGTCGGCGAGCGCGTAGGAGCGCGCGCCGTGGAGCACGGCGGGCCTGCCCCGGGAGAGGCTTGCCGCGCCTTCGGCCTCGACGCCGATGAGCCGCACGCCGGGATCGTCCACGAAGGCGCGGAAGAGGCCGATCGCGTTCGACCCCCCTCCCACGCAGGCCACGACGGCGTCGGGCAGGCGGCCCTCGGCGGCCAGGACCTGCTCCCTCGCCTCCCTGCCGATCACCTCCTGGAGGGTGGCCACGAGGTCGGGATAGGGCTCGGGCCCGACGCAGGAGCCGATCATGTAGTGCGTGTCGTCCACGTGCTCGATCCAGTCCCGGATCGCCTCCGAGACCGCCTCGCGGAGCGTCCGGGTCCCGAACGAGACGGGCCGCACCTCGGCGCCGAGCAGCCGCATCCGCTGCACGTTGGGGTGCTGGCGCCGCACGTCCTCCTGGCCCATGTAGACGACGCAGTCCAGGCCGAGCATCGCGCAGACGGCGGCGGCCGCCACACCGTGCTGGCCCGCCCCCGTCTCCGCCACGACGCGCCGCTTCCCCAGCCGCCGGGCGAGGAGTCCCTGCCCCAGCGCGTTGTTCAGCTTGTGCGCCCCCGTGTGCAGGAGGTCCTCCCGCTTCAGGTAGAGGCGCCGACCCGGGGCGAGACGCTCGGCCCGGAACAGGGGCGTGGGCCGGCCCGCGTACGCCCGGCCCAGCCGGTCCACCTCCCGCCGGAACCCCGGGTCCGCCCTCGCCTCCTCCCAGGCCTCAGACAGCGCGTCGAGCGCCGGGATCAGCGTCTCGGGAACGAAGCGACCGCCGAACCCCCGTCCGATCTCGACGCGCATCACGACGCCGCCTCCAGAGCCCCGGCCACGAACGCACGGATCTTCGCGGGATCCTTGATGCCCGGAGCGGACTCGAGGCCGCGGCTGGCATCGACGGCCCAGGGCCGCACCCTGCGGACGGCGGCGCTCACGTTCCCGGGCGTCAGCCCCCCTGCCAGCATCACGCGGCCGGGCATGCGGACCGCGCGGTCGAGGTGGGCCGGGTCGTCGCCTCTCCAGGGCAGGTCCGGGACTCGGGCGACGACCCGGCCACGTCGCAGGAGGAGGCCGTCCCGGCCGCGGTGACCCTCCTCGGACGCATAGGCCTGCACGAGATCCGTGCCGATGGGACGGCTGGCTCCCACGACGACGCCCACCGAGAGCATGTCGCCCGGGACGTCGAGCGGCCGCTCCACGCGGCGCGGGCTCTCGGCCAGCACGAACCCCGCCATGTCGGCGCCAGCCTCGGCCGCGGCGGCCACGTCCTCCTCCCGCGTGAGCCCGCAGACCTTGACCAGGGGACGCGCGATGAGCTCTCGCAGCTTGGCCGCGGGGTCGGGAGCGCGCATCAGAGCCGTGCCCACCAGGATCGCGTCGGCGCCCGCCAGCTCGGCCTCGGCGCCCTGCGCGCGGCTCGTGACGCCAGACTCGGCCACCACGACGCCG
>DASUTW010000160.1:0-4868 GCA_036374395.1 Actinomycetota bacterium | reverse complement strand
GAGCACCACGATGCGGGCCTCGGGGAACACCCGCTTGATCTCGCGGGTCGCGGCGATGCCGTCCATCACGGGCATCTCGACGTCCATCAGCACGACGTCGGGTCGCCCCACCGCGACCCGGTCCACCGCCGAGCGCCCGTCCGTTACCACCTCGGTCACCATCAGGCCCCGCTCGAGGTCGATGACGGTCTTCAGCGCCTCGGCGTAGCTCCGGTGGTCGTCGGCGATGAGGATGCGGATCCGCTGCTCCTCGCGCCGTCCCCGTGAGGCCATCACCGGGAATCCTCGCACCCATGCTCTGCTGTTGCCAGCACCGCGGCGGATCCCGTCTCCACAGGTCCCCGCCTTGACCCTCGTACCTACCCTTCGGTAGCCTTCACCGGGCCGCGAGGAGGAACCGTTGGGACGTCTCGACGACAGGGTCGCCATCATCACGGGAGCCGGGCGGGGGATCGGCCGGGCCACCGCGGTGCGCTTCGCCGCCGAGGGCGCGGCCGTCGTCGTGAACGACGTGGACGCGGAGCCGGCCGAGGAGACCGCCCAGGCCGTCAAGGAGGCGGGCGGGGAGGCCCTCGTCTCCACCCACGACACTGTGGACCTGGAGCAGGCGAAGGCGATGGTCGAGGGCGCGATGGAGCGCTTCGGCAAGCTCGACGTCGTGGTGAACAACGCGGGGATCACGAGGGACCGGACCTTCCACAACCTCGACGACGAGCTCTGGGACCTCGTGCTCGACGTGAACCTCAAGACGGCCTTCCACACGACCCTGGCGGCGATGCCCCACCTGCGGGGAGCGGCGAAGAGGGAGATGGGGGAGCAGGGGAAGCCGGGCCATCACCGGAAGATCACCTTCACCACGTCGGTGGCGGCCCTCGTGGGGAACGCGGGCCAGGCGAACTACACCGCGGCGAAGGGCGGGATCGCGGCGCTGACCAAGACCCTGGCCCGCGAGCTCGGACCCTTCCAGATCAACGTGAACGCGGTCGCCCCGGGGTTCATCGAGACGCGCCTCACGCAGGCGAAGCAGGAAGGCGAGGATCTGGGCGTCCCCGAGCAGATCCGGCAGATGGCCCTGATGCTGATCGCGCTGGGTCGGTACGGGCAGCCGGAGGACGTGGCCAACGCGCACCTGTTCCTCGCCAGCTCGGAGGCGGACTACATCTCCGGCGTGATCCTCCCCGTGGCAGGCGGTCAGCTGGGGGCCTGACGCGTGGCGCTCAACCGCGAGCTCGTGGAGAAGGAGTATCCGGGGGTGACCTACGAGGTCGGCCGGGAGAAGATCCGCGAGTTCGCCCAGGCGGTCGGCGAGACGAACCCGATCTACCACGACCCCGAGGCGGCGAGGGCCGCGGGGCATGCCGAGCAGGTGGCCCCGCTGACCTTCCCAACCGTGCTGCATCTCCGGTCCGGCCCGCAGGTGGTGATGGACCCGGAGCTGGGGCTGGACTACTCGCTGGTCGTGCACGGGACCCAGGAGTTCGAGTACCGACGACCGATCCTGGCCGGCGACGTGCTGACGGCGACCCCTCGGATCGCCGAGATCACCGCGAAGGGACCCCACGAGTTCCTGGTGATCGAGAACACGATGACCGACCCGTCGGGGGAGGTGGTCTGCATCGCTCGGGCCACGCTCATCTCCCGGGGGACCGCTGAGCGATGACCGTGGCGCGCAGGGCCTTCGAGGACGTGGCGGTGGGCGACGAGATCCCCCAGCGGACCCTGGTCGTGGACCGAGCCCAGCTCGTCCAGTACGCGGGCGCCTCCGGCGACTTCAACCCGATCCACTGGAACCCGGACTTCGCCAGGATGGTCGGCCTCCCAGGGGTGATCGCCCACGGCATGTTCACGATGGCGCTCGTGGCGCGGGCCGTCGGGGAGTGGGCCGGCGACCCCGGCGCCGTGAAGCGTATCTCCGTGCAGTTCCGAAGGGAGGTCCTCCCCGAGGAGAGGGTCGTGGCCAAGGGGAGGGTCGTGGAGAAGGACGAGGGGTCCCGCACGGTCCGGCTGGAGCTGTGGGCGGAGCTGGAGCGAGACGGGAAGGTGCTTCAGCCGATCAAGAACGGCGAGGCGGTCCTCGAGCTGTCCTGAACGGATCCCCGGGCGCGGTAACCTGCCGGGGGATGGAGGGGTCCAAGACGCTGGTCGACGGGGAGCTGCTGGGCGCGTGCCGCCGCGGTGACCCGGCGGCGTTCGAGGAGCTCGTGGCGCGGACGCAGCATCGCGTGTACGCGCTGGCCTACCGGCTGGTGGGAGACCGAGGCGAGGCCGAGGACGTGGCCCAAGAGGCGTACCTGCGGGTGTTCCGGTCGCTCGGCGGCTTCCGGGAGGAGTCGAGGTTTGAGACCTGGCTGCACCGGATCGTCGTCAACGCGGCGATGACCCACCTGCGCCGGCGGGGCCGGTTCGGCGACCTCCTGCGCGATCCGGCGACCGATCCGGTGCCGCCCCCGGCCCCGCCGGCGCAGGACCGGGCGGCCGACCGCGATGTGATCCGTCGGGCCCTCGAGGGGCTACCACAGGGGATGAGGACGACGCTCGTCCTCTACGAGATGTACGGGCTGAGCTGCCGGGAGATCGGCCGGGAGATGGGGCTCTCGGAAGGGGCGGTGAAGGTGCGGCTCCACAGGGCGAGGAAGCGGCTGAAGGAAGCGATCCATGGCGCGAGCGAGCATGCGGTGTGACGAGGTGGTGGCGGTCCTCCCGGTCTTCGCGGGGGAGGAGGCGCCCTATCCCCACGGTCTCGAGGTGCATCTCCAGACGTGCCGGAGCTGCGCGGACGAGGAGATCCGGTATCGGGAGCTGCTCGGGATCGTCCGGGGGCTCCGGGACCCCGGGGAGCCCGCCCCGCCGGGGCTGACGCTGCGCGTCAGCCGGCGCGCGGCTCGACTCGACACGGCCTGGCGCGGCTACGCGCGCCGGGGCTGACGCGCAGCCCTCGCTCCCGCTACGCGGCGGCGGGGCTCGGCGGGGCCGTCGTCGGCGCCACCGCGATCGCCCTCATCCTGCGTCGAGGGCCCCGTCGCGCGGCGGCGTCCTAGGCGACGTCGCCGGCGAGCTCCCGGGAGAGACGCTCGAGGCGGCGCTCGACGCCGCGCAGGCGCCGCGTGAAGACGGCGGCGTCCTCGGGTCGGGGCTCGCTCGCGTAGATCCCGGTCAGCTCCTCGACGGAGGCGCGGAGCGCGATGAGCGACTCGTCCAGCGCGGCCTCCTGTCTCGCGGCCGAGGTGCGCAGGACCCTCTCGATCGACGTCGTCTGATCCTGGCCCGACTTGCGGACCGCGTCGAGCAGGGCCCGGAGCGAGTCGGTGATCGCCTGGAGGCTGCGACCCTGCTGGCCGGCGTGGCGCCCCACGAGCTGCGTCACGAGGTGGATCGCCTCCTCCCGCATCGACCCGGCCGTCCCCTCGATGCGGCGGGCCAGGTCGGCCTGGATCCCCTCGAGCACCTCGCCCGTCCGGGCCGCGACCCCGGCTACCTCCTCCTGGAGTCTCGCGATCTCCCGCTCCAGGGCCTCCTCCATCGTCTCCCTGGTCCGCCTCGACTCCTCGGCCGCGCTCTCCAGCGTCATCCGGAAGCCCTCCCGGATCCGAGCGGTCGCCTCGGTCAGCCCCCTGCCCACGCGCTCGGCCAGCGCCGACGTCCGCCGCGCCGACTCCTCGATCGCGCCCTTCAGCCCGTCCAGCCGCTCGCCGGTGCGGCGCTCGGCCTCCTCGGCTCGCTCGCCGAGGGCCGCGATCTCGCCCTGGATCCGGCGGGCCATCTCGGCTACGCCCTCCGCGGCCTGCGCCGCGTACTCGCTCATCCGCTCGCTCTGGCGACCCTGCGCGGCCTCGAGTCGCTCCAGGCGCTCGTCGAGATCGCGCCGGAGAGCCTCGGTCCGCTCGGCCAGCGACTCGGCGTCGCGTGCCCGCCTCTCCATCGACTCCGCCAGCCGGCGGGAGAGGTCCGCGTGGATCCCCTCGAGGACGACCCCGGTGCGCTCGGCCGTGCCGTCCACGAGCGCCCGCAGCTCCTCCCGGAGCTCGCGCGCCGCGTCGGCCGAGAAGGCGGTCTCGGAGGACACCGCGGCCTCGAGGCGTTGCAGCTCGCCTCGGATGCCCTCGCGGACGTCCGCCAGCTCGCTCCGGAGCCCGGTCTGGATCCGTCGGTACATCTCGCCCATGCCCTCGCTCATCCGCCGCGAGAAGCGGGCCAGGTCATGTCGCTGTCGGGCGATCTCCTCGGCCACTCCCGAGGCCTCCGCCTCCCGCGCTCGCTCCGAGACCCGCTTCACCGCGTCGCGGGTGGCCTCGGCGAGCTGGCGCACCGCCTCCTCCATGCGGGTGACACGGATCTGTAGGGACTGGAAGCGCTCGTCCGTGTGGCTCAGGAGGCCCCGGATCGCGTCGTCCTGGGTCAGGGCCGCGATCACGCCCTCCTTGAGGTTCTTGCGCGCGTCGGGGCCGCTGGCCCTCCAGACCTCGGCGGCGAGGTGGCGCATCAGCTTGGCCGCCGAGCGCTCGATCGCGGCGAGGCCGTCCTCGAGGCGCTCGTCGATGATCTCCGTGTACTCGGCGAGATGGCGCTCCAGCTCGCTGGCGTCGTCGCCCTCGAGCCGGACGGTGCGCCCGCCGGACCTCCCGGCCCGCGGATCGCGGATGCGCTGCATGTATCCTCGCGTTCTGGGCCGCGCGAGGCCCTGCCAGTGTAGGACAGGCCCACGAGGGGGTCACGCACCCGCGCCCCCCGGATCCTTTGCCGCTCTCCGCGAGGAGCCCGTATACTGAGGTTCCCGCGTTACCGATATACTCCCGGTGCCGAGGGCCGTAGCTCAATCTGGCAGAGCACCGGTCTCCAAAACCGGCGGTTGGGGGTTCGAGTCCCTCCGG
>DASUTW010000159.1:0-6634 GCA_036374395.1 Actinomycetota bacterium | reverse complement strand
CGCCCACGCCGATCGCGACCGCTACCTCACCGCTCGCGGGACACAGGGCGCCGGCGCTCTCACGCTCAGCTTCTTCGCCTCGGCGCTGGGCACGTGGATCCTCTTCGCCCCGCCCGAGGTGGGGACCTTCGGAGGCCTCCTCGGGATCCTGGGCTACGCGGTGGGGCAGGCCGCCGCCATCGCGATCTTCGCGTGGTTGGGGCCTTTGGTGCGAGATCGGCTCCCCTCGGGCTCGACGATCCTGGGATGGGTGAGGGGGCGGTTCGGCCCCGCGGCGAGCGCGGTGGTCGTGTTCGTCTCGGTCGGCTACATGTTCATCTTCCTCACCGCGGAGCTCACGGCGATCGGCGGCGTGTTGGGTCTCCTGGCGGGTGTGGACCCCCTCGTGCCCGTGCTCGCGGTGGCCCTGGCCACGGCGGCCTACACGGCCTACGGGGGGCTCCCGGCCTCGGTGGCCACCGACCGGTGGCAGGGATGGCTCGTGCTGGCGTTCCTGGCGATCGCGGCCGGGGCGGTGGTGGTCGAGATCGGGTCGCCGGTCGAGCGGCTCCGCGCCGGCGGCGCGGGGACGGTGACGCGGCTGGGGGCCGAGACCTTCGTCACCCTCTTCATCGCCATCGTGGCCGCGAACCTCTTCCACCAGGGGTTCTGGCAGAGGGTGTGGGCCGCGCGCGACCGAGATGGGCTCGTTCGAGGCGCGATCGGGGGCGCCGCGCTGATCCTCCCGGTGGTGCTGGCGACCGGCCTCCTGGGGGCGATGGCGGCGGGGGCCGGGCGGGCCGAGACGCCCTCGCTTGCGTTCTTCGCGCTGCTGGAGGGGCTCCCCGAGCCGGTGCTCTGGATCGCGGTGGCGCTCGCGGTCGCGCTCGTGGCCTCCACGACCGACACGCTGCAGAACGGGCTGGCGTCGCTGGCGGCGACCGAGGTGGGCGGCAGGGGCATCTCCCTCGGGGCCGCGAGGTGGCTCACGGTGGCGCTGACGGTGCCGGGGGCGGCGATCGCCGTGCAGGGCTACAGCGTGCTGCGTCTGTTCCTGATCGCCGACCTCCTGGCCGCGGCGATCGCCGCCCCCGTCTTCCTCGGCCTGTGGCGGAGGGCGACCTCGACCGGGGTTCTGGCCGGCGCGGCCGCGGGCATCGTGGGCGTGGTGGCCGCGGGCTGGATCGCGACCGGCGACCTCCTGGAGGGGCTCCGGCTCCTCACCCTCCCCCCCGACCGGCTGGACCTCCGCCTGGGGGCCTTCGCGGCCGCCGCCGCCGCCTCGACGGCCGTGGCCCTGCTCGTCGCGGTCCTCAGCCCGCGGGCGGAGGCGCCGTCACCATCAGCACCACGAGCGGGTCCGCCGACGCGTTCTTCACGGTGACGTCGGCCCCGGCCGGGATCAGGACGGCTCCCCACTGCTTCAGGCGCGCCCGGCGCTTCCCGACCTGGAACGCGGCCTCGCCCGCGAGCACGGTGAGCATCGCGTCGGAGTCCGGGTCGCTCGCGGGCCCGTACGACTGGTTCCGCGAGAGACAGAGCAGCTGACTGAAGAGCCGCTCCGACTCGAAGAGCGCGCTCCGCGCCACCTCCGACTCCTCGAAGTGGACGTGGTCGGTGAGGTTCGCCTGCTCCATCGCGGTCCAGCGTACGGGCCCGGACGGCGCCCGGCAAAGCGTTCTAGACTGCGCCTCTGCAGACTCCAGGAGGTTCCCTTGCCGAGGATCGACTACGCCACGACCCCGCCCGCCAAGCACGACGCCGACCTGCTCGTCCTCCCCGTCTTCGAGGGGCCCGAGGAGGGGCCGGGGCTGAAGGAGGCGGGTCGAGCCATGGGCGAGGACCTCCTCGAGCTTCTGCGATCGAACGGGGTCCGGGGGAAGCGGGGGGACGCGTTCTCGGTCCCCACGTTCGGGCGCCTGCCCGCCGGGACCCTGCTCCTGGTCGGGCTCGGGAAGCGTGACGAGGTCGACGCCGACCGCGTCCGGCGCGTGATCGGGAAGCTCGCTCCACGCCTCCACGGTTACCGGAGCGTGGCCACGAGCCTGCCCCAGGCCGCCCGGGGCGGCTGGGAGGAGGCCGTCCAGGCCGCCGCCGAGGGGTTCGTCCTGGGCGGCTACCGGTTCCTCCGGTACAAGAAGGACGAGGACGAGCGGAAGCTGCGGCGCCTGACTCTCCTCGGCACGGGCCGCTGGGACGAGGGCCGCGCGAAGCGCGCCGTAGGGCGCGGCGAGACCGTGGCCGAGGCGGCCTGTTGGGCCCGGGACCTCGTGAACACGCCGGCGATCGACGCCACGCCCGAGTTCCTGGCCGCCGAGGCTCGGAAGATGGCGCGGGAGACCGGCCTCGAGGTCAAGGTCTGGACCAAGCGGCGCCTGGAGGAGGGGGGCTTCGGCGGGATCCTCGGCGTGGGCTCGGGCAGCGCCAACGACCCGCGCCTGATCGAGCTCACCTACTCGGGAGGCCGGGGGAAGCCCATCGCCCTGGCCGGGAAGGGCATCACGTTCGACTCCGGCGGGCTCTCGCTGAAGGACGCCAAGCAGATGGAGTGGATGAAGGCGGATATGTCCGGGGCCGCCGCGGTCATGGCCACGATGCGGGCCATCGCCGAGCTGAAGCCGAAGGTGAACGTCGTGGCGGCGATCCCCAGCGCCGAGAACATGCCCGGGGGCGCCGCGATCCGTCCCGGCGACGTCCTCCGCCACCGAGGCGGGAAGACGACCGAGGTCCTCAACACCGACGCCGAGGGGCGGCTGATCCTGGCCGACGCGCTCGCCTACCTGGCCGAGCGGAAGCCTCGCCTGATCGTGGACGCGGCCACGCTCACCGGCGCCTGCATGATCGCCCTGGGCGACCAGCTCTACGGCGTGATGAGCAACGACGACGACCTGGCCCGGGAGCTCGTCGCGGCGGGGGGGGATGCGGGGGAGCCGGGGTGGCAGCTTCCGCTGTGGGACGGCTACCGGGAGCAGGTGTCCTCGACCCTGGCCGACGTGAAGAACATCGGGAGCCGCTACGGGGGCGCGATCAACGCCGCGCTGTACCTCTCGGAGTTCGTGGGCGACATCCCGTGGGCGCACCTCGACATCGCCGGCGTGGCCTACGCCCAGAACGGCGGTGACTACGGGAAGGGCGCCACGGGCATCCCGGTGAGGACGCTGGTGCGGTTCGTGCTCGACCGGGCCGGCCGCTGAGCTACTCCCTCACGCCCAGGCCGAACCAGACGTCGCGGGTGTCGCCGATCCGCTCGGCGAAGCGATCGTCGAACTCGTCCCGCACCCGCTCGCGGAACCGCTCCCAGATCGCGTCCCCCATGATCCGGTGGAGCGAGCGCGCCAGCGTCCGCGTCTCCATGCCCTCGAGGTAGGACCCGAGCGTCATCTCGAAGCGGTAGGAGCGCCGTTCGGTCCTGATCCGCCGGAGGCCCGCCTTCTTCAGCGACTCCTCGAAGAGGGCCGGGTTCGAGAAGCGCTCCTGCCACGGCGCCGCGCGGCGGGCGGCGTCCCGGTAGAGCTCGGGCCCGATCAGCTCCTCGGCCACCTGACGCCAGGCCTCGGTGAACGCGTCCTCGCTCGCCGCCCAGCTCGAGAGGCCCATCACGCCTCCGGGACGGAGGGCCCGAACCATGTCGAAGAGGGCGGTCTCCCACCGATTGAAGTGGAGGACCACGAAGTTGCCGATCACCCGGTCGAACGAGGCGTCGCGGAAGGGGAGGTCGAGGGCTTCGCCCTGCACGTAGTGCACCTCGGAGTGCTTGGGACGGGCCAGGGCCAGCATCTTGGAGGAGGGATCGAGCCCCACGACCAGGCCCTCGGCCCCCACGTGCTCGATCGCTGCGATCGCGGCCACCCCCGTGCCGGTGCCCACGTCGAGGACCTGATGGCCGGGTCCCACCCCGGCCAGCTCGACGAGGTCGCGGGCCGCGCCGGACGTGCGCTCGGCCGTGACCCGCTCGTACGCCTCGGCCACGTGGTCGTAGGACTCCCAGTCTTCCTGGTGGTAGCCGGAGGGCGTGCGCTGGGGCGTGGTTCCCGCGGCCTCGGGCCTGCGTCTCCGGAACATGGCGCCTATTGCACCACACCGAGGTCGGGCCGTCCGGCTACGATGCGGTCGATGGACGGCCCACGTCACGGCGGCCACCTGCTCGCGGCGCTGCTGAAGCGGGAGGGAGTGGAGCACCTCTTCACCCTCTCGGGAGGGCACATCGCTCCGATCTACGACGGCTGCGTGGCCGAGGGGATCCGCATCGTGGACTTCCGCCACGAGCAGGCCGCGGCCCACGCCGCCGACGGATGGGCCCGGGTGACGGGGCGCCCCGGCGTGGCCGCCGTCACGGCGGGCCCCGGCGTCACCGACGCGGTGACCGGCGTGGCCAACGCCTTCTACGCGGACTCGCCGATGCTCTTGATCGGCGGCCGCGCCCCCCTCGCCGAGCAGCGGATGGGCTCGCTTCAGGAGATGGACCACGTGGCCCTGATGCGGCCCATCACGAAGTGGGCCGACACCTGCTGGCAGACCCGGCGAATCGCGGACTACGCCGCCGAGGCCCTGCGTCACGCCACGACGGGCCGGCAGGGACCCGTCTTCCTCGACGTCCCGCTCGACGTGCAGTTCGACGTCTGGCCGAAGGACGTGGATCTGCCGCGGGATTTCCGCCCGGAGGGCAGGCCCCAGGGCGATCCGGACCTCGTGAAGCGCGCGGCGAAGATGCTGGCGGACGCGGAGCGGCCGGTCGTGTTCGCTGGCTCCGGGGTCCGCTGGTCTGAGGCCCACGAGGCCCTGGCCGCCCTCGCCGACGCCCTGAAGGTCCCGGTGTTCCTGAACTCGCTGGGGCGAGGGTCCCTGCCCCCGGATCATCCGTCGTTCTTCTCCGCGGCGCGGAAGCACGCGCTGGGGAAGGCCGACCTCGTGCTCGCCCTCGGCGTGGACTGGGACTTCCGCCTGGGGTTCGGGCGGAGGAACCTGTCCGAGGACGTCCGCGTGATCCAGGTGGACGTCGACGGGCGGCACGTCGGACGCAACCGGCCGGTCGAGGTGGGGATCGTCGGGGATCCCGGCCGCGTGATCGAGCAGTTGCTGGCCGAGGGGGTGGGCTCGCCCCGAGAGCCCTCCTGGACCGAGGAGGTCCGGGACGTCGAGCGGGCCAAGCACGAGGAGGCTCGGGCCGGGATGGAGTCGGACGCGGTCCCGATCCACCCGCAGCGCTTCGCGAGGGAGATCCGGGACTTCCTCGACGAGGACGCCACCGTGGTGGGCGACGGGGGCGACATCGTCGGCATCAGCTCCTCGATCGTGCAGGCGAGGCGGCCCGGTCACTGGCTCGACCCTGGGCCGTTCGGGTGCCTGGGCGTCGGGCCGTCGTTCGCCATCGCGGCGAAGCTGGCGAGGCCGGACACGCAGGTCGCCGTGATCTACGGCGACGGCTCGTTCGGGCTGAACGCGATGGAGTACGAGAGCGCGATCCGGCAGGGGATCCCGTTCGTGGGGATCATCGGGAACGACGGCGCCTGGGGGCAGATCAAAGTGGCACAGGAGGCGCTGTACGGCGAGGGGAACGCGCCGGCGGCGACCCTCTCTACGGAGGCGGGGTACGAGCGGATGGTGGATGGGCTTGGCGGCCACGGCGAGCGTGTGACGGATCCGAGCGAGCTCCGCCCGGCGCTCCAGAGGGCGTTCGACAGCGGCGTGGCGGCGTGCCTGAACGTGATCGTGGACCCGAGCCTGATGCGCCGGGCCTCCTACCTGGGATGAATCCTCCGTCCGCGGTATGCTCGCGCCTGCCTCGAGACTGAGGAGGTCTGCCGATGCGGAAGCTGATCCCGATGCTCTCCGTCGTCCTCGTCCTCGCCCTGGCGTCGCCGGGGGGCGCCATCGTGAACGGCGAGCTCGATGGGGACGACCACCCGAACGTCGGAGCCCTGATCGGTGACTTCGACGGCGACAAGATCATCATCTGCTCGGGGACGCTGATCGCCCCCGACGTGTTCCTCACGGCGTCGCACTGCACCGCGTTCCTGGAGTCGATCGGGCAGTCGACGGCGTGGGTGTCGTTCGACGGCGAGCTGGAGGAGCCCGTGGAGAGCCCGCCGGCCACCCTGCACCAGGGGACGCTGCACACGCACCCGGACTTCGGGTTCTCGGGGCCCGGCGGCGCCTCCGAACCCCACGACATCGCCGTGGTCGTGCTCGATCAGCCGGTGCAGGGCATCCAGCCAGCCTCCCTGCCGACCCTGAACCAGCTCGGCCAGGCCGCCGCGAAGAACGGCCTGAAGCGCCAGAAGTTCACCGCGGTGGGCTACGGCGTCCACGAGGCGGTTCTCGGCGGCGGACCGCCGTCCTTCCCGTTCGACGGAGACCGGTGGCGGGCGGTCTCGGAGTACCGCTCGCTGGAGAACGCGTGGCTCCACCTGTCCCAGAACCGCTCGACCGGCGATGGGGGCACGTGCTTCGGCGACTCGGGAGGCCCGAACTTCTTGGGGGCCGGGGCAGGGGAGACCGACGTTGTCGCCGGCATCACCGTGATGGGCGACTCGATGTGCCGGGCCACGAACGTGACCTACCGGCTCGACACGGCCTCGGCGCGGGACTTCCTGGACGGCTTCGTCTCGCTGCCGTGAGGGTGGGGCGCGGTCGCGGGTCGTTCACACGACCCGCG
>DASUTW010000158.1:0-15238 GCA_036374395.1 Actinomycetota bacterium | reverse complement strand
CTCCACGCCCACGACGTCGTCGGTCGTGCTCACGAGGAAGCGGTCCGAGCGGAACGCCTCCGCCGCCTCCTTGCATGCCCCCTCGTCCTCGCAGGCAAACGCCACGGCGGTCAGCAGCCCCTCGGCGATCTCCGCCGCCAGCGAGGGGCCGCTCATCGCCACGACCGCGATCGTGGGCAGCTCGCGCGCGTAGACGACGCTGACGCGCTCCAGCGTCCCGGGCTGCAGCCCCTTGGCGATCGAGACCGCGAGCCGGGCGCCCTCCAGGGCGGGGGCGACGAGGCGGCCGAGTGGCCCGGCGCCGGCCGAGTTGGCCCCGAGCACGGCGATCTCGGCGTGGGCGCCGGCCTCCTCGAGGTCCTCGGGGCCGAGGATGCGCAGCTCCTCGGGCAGCCGCTCGGGAAGCGCAGGATGGCGGCGCTTCTCGGTGAGATCGCCGAGGACGGCGGCGTCGTGCTCGCTGCCCCAGAGCACTGCGTCCTCGCCCTTGCGGGCCAGATGGATCGCGAGCGCGGTCCCGGCCGCGCCTGCCCCGAAGACGGTCATCCGGGCCACGGCCCGAGCATAACAGGGGGCCGGCGGAGGTCAGAATGCGAAGCTGGCCGCGCCCCCCGCGAGGAGCTCCACGACCTCCATCGACGTCCCGATCCTGGCCCCCTCGGCGAGATCCCCCTCCTCGATGCCGCGCGGCGTGGTGCAGGACTGGCACGCCCAGATCCGGCCCCCGTTCGACACGAACTCGGCCATGATCTCGGGGAGCGAGGGCAGCCCCTGCTTCTGGATCCCCTCGGCTCCCCCTTCGGTGGCCAGATGGACGGCCTCGACGGTCAGCAGGATCACGGGATCCTGCCCAGCCACCGCCGCGTTGTTCCCGAGCACGAAGGGCAGGGTGGCGCGCTCCGGGTCCTCCGCTCCGTGGCTCGCGTGGATCACGATCGTCATGCGGTCCTCCTCACGTCTTGCGGATCAGGATGCGGTCGCGGTTCGGTCCCGCGTCCTCGGCCTCGATCGCCAGCTCGCGGAGACGGCAGAAGGCGCGCAGGCTGTTCCTCCCCGTGTGCGTGGTCGAGCGCACCTCGACGTTGCCGCCCGCCGGCAGCCCGTCCACGAGCCGCCCGATCTCCTTCAGCGTGGGGCCCCCGCACCCGATCTCGCCGGCGTCGTAGAAGCGGTCGGCCCCCATCACCGATCCCATCCGCGCCTCCTTCCGCCGCCATTCTCCCCGACCGGGGACGGCCCGGCTTAGGATGGGCTCGTGGCGAGACCGCCGGCGACCGTGGACATCCGGGAGGTCCAGGTCATCAAGCACGACCGGAGCTTCTTCGTCTCGAACCGCTTCGGCGACGTCCCGGAGGGCAACACCGCGGCGCTCGGCCTCTATCACGCCGACACGCGGTTCCTCTCGCGGCTCGAGGTCACGCTGAATCAGCTGCGCCCGCTGCTGCTGCACTCCTCGACCGAGCGGAACTACTCCCAGATCGTGGAGCTCGTCTTCCCGGTGCGGCACGTCTTCCTGGCGGGTCCAGAGCGGAAGGACAACATCTCGCTCCAGCGCAGGCGGGTCCTCCACCGGAGCCTCTTCGAGCGGATGCGGATCCGCAACTTCGGCCTCCAGGATCGCCGCATCGGGCTGACCGTCTCCTTCGAGTCGGACTTCCTCGACATCTTCGAGGTGCGTGGGCTGGCCCGGGAGGAGCGGGGCCAGATGCTGCCGCCGGAGGTGGACCGTCACAGCGTGATCCTCGGGTACCGGGGCCTGGACGGCGTGGAGCGATCGACGACCCTCCGCTTCTCGCCGGCCCCCGAGACGCTGAGCGAGCGCGAAGCCTCGTTCGACCTCGCGGTGGCGGCCGGCGAGCAGGTCGACATCGTGCTGGAGATCGAGCCCCACGTGGGCGACGCGGCCCCTACGCGCCGATCGATGCGCGAGATCGAGCAGGAGCTGGAGCAGGAGTACGCAGCCTGGGAGAAGCGCGCCACCCGCTTCGACGCCACCGACGGGCGCATCAAGGGCTTCCTCCGCAGGGCCGTCCGGGACCTCCGGATGCTCACCTCGACGGGCGAGAACGGCACCCGCTTCATCGACGCCGGGATCCCCTGGTACTCGGCGATGTTCGGCCGGGACTCCCTCATCACGGCCTACCAGGCGCTCACGGGCTGTCCCCAGCTGGCGTGGAGCACGCTTCGCGGGCTCGCGGCGCTTCAGGGGAAGATCGACGATCCCTGGCGGGAGGAGGAGCCGGGGAAGATCCTCCACGAGCTGCGCGTCGGTGAGCTCGCCGGAGCCGACGAGATCCCCCACACCCCCTACTACGGATCGATCGACGCGACGCCCTTGTGGCTCGTCGTCCTGGGCGCGGCGTTCCGGTGGACGGGCGATCGGGAGGCGCTTCAGGAGCTTTGGCCGAACGCGCTCGCTGCACTCCGCTGGATCGACGAGCACGGGGATCGGGACGGCGACGGCTACGTCGAGTACGAACGGCGCTCTCCCAGGGGTCTCGACAACCAGGGATGGAAGGACTCTTGGGACGGCGTCCCCTGGCCGGACGGCACACCGGTGGAGCCGCCCATCGCCCTGGTCGAGGTCCAGGGATACGTGTATCAGGCCAAGAGCCTGATGGCGCCGCTGGCGCGGGAGATGGGCGACGAGGACCTCGCGGCGCGGCTCGAGCGCGAGGCCGCTGAGCTCAAGGGGCGCTTCAACCGGGACTTCTGGGTGGAGGAGACGGGGTCCTTCGCGCTCGCGCTCGACGGGGAGAAGCGCCGGGTGCCGACCATCACGTCGAATCCCGGCCACGGTCTCTGGTCGCGGATCGTGGACCGGCGCCTCGCCCCCCACCTGGTGAAGCGGCTGATGGATCCCGGCATGCTCTCGGGGTGGGGGATCAGGACGCTCTCCTCGCGACACTCCGCCTACGACCCGATCGGCTATCACACGGGCACGATCTGGCCCCACGATAACTCCCTCATCGCCCAGGGCCTCAAGCGGTATGGGTTCGACGCGGAGGCCCGGGAGGTCCTGGACCAGCTCACGGCGGCCGGTCGCCACTTCCCCTACTCCAGGTTCCCCGAGGTGTTCTGCGGGTTCTCCAGCGACGAGGTCCCGGTCCCCGTCGAGTACCCGGTGGCCTGCCGGCCCCAGGCGTGGGCATCCGGTGCCCCGCTGCTCATGGTCCGGGCATACGGAGGACTGTCCGCGGACGCGACGCGGCGGCGGCTGACCATCGAGCGTCCGCGGCTGCCGGACTGGCTGACCGGGATCGAGCTGCGAGGGATGCGTGTGGCCGGGGCCCGCCTCGATCTCTCCTTCGTGAACAGCGACGGCGTCACCGCTGTGAAGGTCGATCACAAGCGGGGCGACCTGGAGGTCGTGATCCGGCAGTGATCAGGCGTAGCGCCCGCAGTGCCCGCAGCGGTACCAGCCGTCGGTCTCCGGGCTGAAGACCGCCTGCTCCCCGCACTGAGCGCAGACCCGCCGCTGGCGGCCGCGCCCCAGATCCTGGTCGCCGCTCCCGCCGCTCCTCGCGAGAGCGTGGAGGTACGACCGAAGCATGTCGGGCTCCCTGAGACGCTCTGCAGTGGTTGCCATCCCGCTCACCTCTTCCTTCCCCAGTCCTCATGGGTTGTACCCAGGCCCGGGGAGGATGAACCTGGGGGACGGCCCACTACACTTGTCGAGCGGATGAGCATCGACCTGCACACGCACACGCGTCATTCGGACGGGACGTTCGAGCCCCGCGAGTCGGTGAGTCTGGCCCTCGATCGCGGGCTCCGCATCCTCGCGGTCACCGACCACGACACGATGGCGGGGGTCTCCGCGGCCGAGGAGGCGGCGGCCGGCACGGGGCTCGAGATCGTCCCGGGCGTCGAGTTCTCGGCCGAGTACGAGGGTGGGAGCATCCACGTCCTCGGGTACTGGATGGACCCCGGGCACGAGGAGTTCCGCGCCGAGCTCGCCAGGCTGCAGGACGATCGGATCCGGCGCGGTGAGCGGATGGTGGAACGACTCCAGGCACTGGGCCATCCGGTCACCGTCGAGCGGGTTCGCGAGATCGCGGCCGGGGGCAGCGTGGGCCGCCCACACGTGGCCCAGGCGCTGGTCGAGGCGGGCGTGGTGCCCGCGATCGAGGACGCGTTCACCGCAGACCTGATCGGTACGGGCGGCCGAGCCTACGTGCAGAAGCACGCCCTCCATCCCGTGGAGGCGGTCCGCCTGATCCGGCGAGCGGACGGCCTGGCCGTCCTCGCGCACCCCGTGCACTGGCGGGACGGCGTCCCGGTCCCGCACCCGCTCATCCGGGAGATGATCGAGGCGGGGATGGACGGCATCGAGTGTGCCCACCCCGACCAGGACCGTGCCACCGAGGCTCGCTACCGGGAGCTGTCGGCTCGTTACGGGCTCGTGGCCACGGGGTCCTCGGACTGTCACGGAACCCGCTACGATCCCATCCGCATGGGATCGCGGACCACCGATCTCGAGGAGTTCGAGAAGCTGCTGGCCCGCCGCCGACGCTGAGTCGGGAGGAGGATGATGGCTCGGGCCGCCGATGAGGTCCCGACCGGGAGGCATCTGGAGAGCTTCGACCCCGCCACGGGCGAGCTCGTGGGGCGGGTTCCCCGCACGCCGCCGGAGGAGGTCGAGGCCGTGACGGTCTCGGTGGCCGAGGCCCAGCCGACCTGGGCCCGCGTGTCCCTGAGCGATCGCCTGGACGTGATCGGCCGAGCGGCCGACCGCGTGCTCGACCGGCAGGAGGAGCTCAGCCTCCTCTTCACCAGGGAGTCGGGGAAGCCCATCACCGAGTCCTCGATCGCCGAGGTGGGCGCAGCGGCCCTCGTCCTCTCATGGGTCGCCCGACACGGGCATCGTCATCTCTCGCCCGAGCGCGTCCCCACCTCGCAGCCGATCGTGGCGCACAAGAAGCACTGGATCGTCTTCGATCCCCTGGGCGTGATCGGCGTCATCGGGCCGTGGAACTACCCGTGCCTGCTCCCGATGGCCGATGTGGCCTTCGCCCTGGCCGCGGGCAACGGAGTGGTCTTCAAGCCGTCCGAGCTCACCCCGCTCTCGGGCCAGGCCATCGCCGACCTCTTCGCGGAGGCCGGGCTGCCCCAGGGCGTGCTGCGCGTCGTGCACGGGGAGGGCGACACGGGGGCCGCGCTCTGCGAGGCGGGTCCGGTCCGGAAGATCCTCTTCACGGGGAGCGTGGAGAGCGGGCGGAAGGTCCTCGAGGAGACGACCCGGGCGGGCAAGATGGCCCAGCTGGAGCTCGGGGGGAACGATCCCGCGATGGTCTGCGTGGACGCCGACCTCGACCGCGCCGTGGCCGGGGTCCTCTGGGCCTCGTGCGCGAACGCCGGGCAGACCTGCGCTGCGATCGAGCGCGTCTACGTCGACCGGCGCATCCACGACCGGTTCGTGGCCCGTCTCGTCGCGGCGGCGGAGGCGCTCGTGCCCGGCGACCCGAAGCGTCCGGACACCCAGATGGGGCCGATCATCTCCGACCGCCAGCACCGGCGGGTGCTGGAGCACCTGGAGGACGCCCGGCGCCGGGGCGCAACCGTCGAGTGCGGGGGACCGGTCGAGGTGCCGGGGCTGGCGGGGCGTTTCGTGGCCCCCGCCGTGCTGACCGGGGCGGATCACTCGATGCGGGTCATGCGGGAGGAGACGTTCGGGCCGCTGATCCCGGTGATGGCGTTCGACGACGAGCGGGAGGCGCTGGCGCTGGCCAACGACTCCGAGTTCGGGCTGGGGGCGAGCGTGTGGACCCGCGACCCGCGGAGGGGACGCGCCCTGGCCCGGCGGATCGAGGCCGGCATGGTCTGGATCAACGACCACGCGTACTCGAACGGGCTGGGTGAGGCGCCGTGGGGTGGCGTGAAGTCCTCGGGGACCGGGGTCGCGCACTCCAGGTACGGTCTCCAGGAGATGACCCAGAAGCGGCTGATCGCCGAGGACGCCGGGCGGGTCCCCGCCGGCTGGTGGTTCCCGTACAGCGAGACCCGCAGGCGCGGCTTCCTGGCCGTCGTGGAGTCGCTGGCCCGGACCCGGCGCGCGCGGCGGGTGCGCGCGGCGTGGGACGGGCGGGGCACGATCGGGCGATACCTGCGGTCCCTGCTCAGGTGAGGCCGCTCCAGGGGATCCGGGTCGCCGATCTGTCCCGCGTCCTGGCGGGGCCGCTCTGCACGATGGTCCTGGCCGATCTGGGGGCGGAGGTGGTGAAGGTCGAGCGGCCGGGGGTGGGCGACGAGACCCGCTCCTGGGGGCCGCCGTTCGTCGGGGACGACGCCGCGTACTTCCTGTCGGTGAACCGGGGGAAGCGCTCGCTCGAGCTCGATCTCAAGGCGCCGGCGGGAGCCGCCGCGGCCAGGGAGCTGATCCTCCGATCGGACGTCCTCGTGGAGAACTTCCGCCCGGGGACGATGGCTCGGCTGGGGCTCGATCCCGAGGAGCTGCGCGAGCGCCAACCGGGCCTGGTCGTGTGCTCGATCACGGCCATGGGCGAGGATGCCGACCCCCGGGTGGCCGGCTACGACCTCGTGATGCAGGCGGCGACCGGGCTCATGAGCCTGACGGGGCCGGTCGGCGGCGAGCCCACGAAGGTCGGCGTCGCGCTGCTGGACGTGGTGGCCGGCCTCTACGCGGCCGTGGGGATCACCGCCGCGCTGCGCGAGCGCGAGCGGACGGGGCGGGGGGCGCACGTGTCCGTCTCGCTCTTCGAGGCCGGGGTGGCCGCGCTGGTCAACCAGGCCGCCAACTACCTGCTCGGGGGTGAGGTGCCGATCCCGATGGGGAACGCGCACCCCAACATCGCTCCCTACGAGGCCCTCTCGGCGCCCGGGGGGCCGCTCGTGCTCGCCGCGGCGAACGACGGTCTCTTCGTCCGCGCATGCGAGGTGCTGGCACGGCCGGACCTCCCGTCGGAAGCAAGGTTCGCGCGCAACGCCGACCGCGTGCGGAACCGAGAGGCCCTTCGCGGCCTCCTCGAGGAGGCGCTCGCCGACCGTCCGAGGGACGAGTGGGTCCGTCTGCTGACCGAGGCCGGGGTCCCCGCGGCCCCAGTGCGCGACCTCGCCGCCGTCTTCGGGTCGGAGGAAGGCCGGGCCACGATCCAGGAGATCGACGATCCCGAGCGCGGCCTCCTGCGGCTCGTGCGGAGCCCGATCCGGCTCGACGGCGTGGCCGAGTCGGAATCGCGCCCACCGCCCCTGCTGGGCATGCACGAGCCCGACGACCTCTAGGCTCCGGACGCGTAGACGAGCCAGGTCGCGTAGGAGGCGAGGAGGGCGACCCCGAGGATCCACCCGGCTCGACGCCGCAGCAGCAGGGCGACGGCCACGACCGCGGAGAGCACGGCGACCCCCAGGAACGCGAGGTTGACCCCCGTATCGATCGTGAGCGGCCGGACCAGGGCGGCCAGCCCCAGGACCCCGGCGAGCAGGGCGGTGATCGACCCGAGGAGGCTTCCGGCGGCGTGTTCGGGAGGCTCCCCTCCGAGGGATCGTGGGATCGCGCGGTGGAGCGTCGTGAGGGCGGCCAGCAGAGAGGCTCCCACGAAGCCCGCGGCCAGATTCCCGGCCAGCGAGAGCCGGACCCCTCCCTCCACGATCACCACGGCGCCGCCGGTCAGGATCGCCATCCCCACGACCGCCGGAGCTGCCGATCGCGCCCCGTCCGACTCTGGATCCGGCTCCCGTGCCGGGGCGCCCTCCCGTGGGGGCTCCTCGCCTCCCGACAGGTCCGCGTGCTCCCTCAGTCGAAGGACGAGGTACCCGGCGAACCCCACCGCCAGCAGCAGCCCCTCGAGGCGGTCCACGTAGCGACCGCTCACGGCGAGCGCGGCCAGGATCACGGCTCCGGAAGGGGCCAGCAGCAGGAGCGTCGAGGATGGCGCGACGAGGGGCCGCTGGCCGACGGCGAGCCTCCACCCCATCCCCACCGCGAGCAGGAACAGCGCCCCGCCGGTGGCCAGGCCCCCTGCGATCTCGGTCTCGCCACGCCCGGCGGCCGCCAGCGCCGCCGCGAGCACGCCGATCTCGGCCCCGACCCGGATCGCCCGCGGCCCGAGGGCCGGGACACCGGGGATCGAGACGCGGGACAGGCCCCGGTCGGTGAGCTCGGCCCCTCCGTAGAGGAGCAGGGAGCCGGCCGCGACCAGGATTAGGGCGAGGGCCATGCGCGCACGATAGAGGATGAGCCGGTCCGTCCGGGACGCGTCGCCCATCCGGCGGCCCGGAAGATGGCTCGAAATGACCATGGAGGGACGCCCCGATCGCTTCCGACAACCTCATTGAGAGATGACCTCGACCGAGCGGAGCCTCCTCGCCGCCGGTACGCTGCTCGCCGGCTCCACCGCCGTGCTCTCGCTGACGTCCCGAGGTCCCGCAGCCGGGACCACGCCGCTCCCGTGGGTGGCCCTCGCTGGGTTCCTCCTCGTCCTCGCTGCGTGGGTCGCCCTCGAGCGTCGGGCCCGCCCCGACGCTCCGTCCGGACGTTCGGGAGGGCGCGAGGCGATCCTCGGGGCCGTGGCGGAGGCCGCCGAGCGCTTCCTCAGCGAGGGCGTGGAGGCGATGCCCGTGGTCCTCGAGCAGCTCGCGGGGGCGACGGGCGCCAGCCGCGTCTACGTTTGGGAGAACCACGAGGGCGAGGACGGTGCGCTGCTCACCTCACAGCGCTACGAGTGGGTGGCCCCCGGCATCGACTCGCAGATCGACAACCCCGACCTGCAGGCCCTGCCGTACGAGGAGGCGGGCCTGGGTCGCTGGGTCCGTCGCCTGGGCGCTGGGATGACGATCCACGGGCCCCTCCGGGCGTTCCCGTCACGGGAGCGCGCGGTCCTCGATCCCCAGCGGATCCGCTCGCTCGTCGCCGTCCCCATCTTCGTGGGCGACGAGTGGTGGGGCTTCATCGGCGTGGACGACTGCGTGAGGGAGCGCGCGTGGTCCGTTGGAGAGATCGACGCCCTGAGAGTGGCGGCGGGCGCCCTCGGCGGGGCGATCCATCGAGCGAGAGCGGTGGAGCTGCTGGAGCAGGCCGAGGCGAAGTACCGGGCGATCGTGGAGAAGATCCCCGCCGCCATCTTCCTGGACGCCCTCGACGGGAAGGCCACCACGCTCTGGGTCAGCCCCCAGATCGAGGAGATCCTGGGGTTCCCGGCCGAGGAGTGGCTGGCCGACCCCGATCTGTGGCTGCGGCAGATGCACCCGGCCGACCGGGACCGCATCGTCGCCGCCACCGTCCGCCACAACGAGACCCTGGAGCCCTTCGGGGAGGAGTACCGGATCTTCCACCGCGACGGCCGGGTGGTGTGGGTGCGGGACGAGGCCGTGATCACCTACGACGACGAGGGCAGGCCGCGGTTCTCGCAGGGCTTCTTCATGGACGTCACCGAGCGGAAGCGCGCGGAGGCGCAGGAGCGGCGCCACGCGGAGTACCTCGAGGCGATCCATGAGACCGCGCTCGGTCTCATGGATCGCCTCGAGGTCGACGGCCTCCTGGAGGCGATCGTGGGGCGGGCGGCGGAGCTGCTCGGCACGGGACACGGGTTCGTCTACCTCCCCGACGAGAACGGCGAGCGGATGGAGATGAAGGTCGGCGTGGGGGCCCTCACGGGCGCGGTGGGGCTGAAGGCCGGGCGGGGTGAGGGTGCGGCCGGGCTGGTCTGGGAGCGAGGGGAGCCGGTCGTGATCTCGGACTACGCGGGCTGGGAGGGCCGCCTGAGCTTCTCCGTCGACGTGTCGAGCGTGATGGCGGTCCCGCTCGGATCCCGGAACGAGGTGGTGGGGGTCCTGGGCCTCGCCCACATGGATCCGGAGGTCGGCTTCACCGACGAGGACGTGGAGCACCTGGCGACCTTCGCGGAGTTCGCCTCGATCGCCCTGGACAACGCGCGGCTGTACGAGGCCGCGCGGCGCGAGCTCGCCGAGCGGAAACGGGCCCAGGCCGAGTTGGAGGAGCAGGAGGAGCGCTTCCGCACGCTATCGGACTCGGCTCTGGAGGGCATCTGCATCCACGACCGGGGGACGATCATCGAGGTCAACCGGGCCTTCGCCGAGATGTTCCGCCTGCCACCCGAGGAGCTCGTGGGGACCCAGGTCCTGGAGCTCGTGGCGCCCGAGGATCGCGAGGCGGCCGCCTGGCGGATCGACGAGCAGTCGGAGGAGGTCGGGCGGCACGAGGGGATCCGGGGCGACGGGTCCCGCTTCGCCGTAGAGCTCGTGGGACGCAGGATCCCCTACCGAGGGAGGGAGGCCCGGGTCGTGGCGATCCGGGACATCACCGATCGGCGACGGGCCGAGGAGTCCCTGCGCGAAGCCTACGAGCGGGAGCGTGAGGCGGCGGAGCAGCTCCGCCACGTCGACGAGATGAAGAACGCCTTCCTCACCGCGGTGAGCCACGAGCTCCGAACCCCGCACTCCGCCATCTTGGGGTTCGCGCTGACGCTGGATCGGGAGAGCCTCAGCCTCTCCCCGGCCGAGGCGCACGAGATGATCGATCGGATCGTGGCCAACGCCAGGAAGCGCGACTCGCTGCTGACGGACCTCCTCGACCTCGATCGCGTCTCTCGCGGGATCCTCGAGGCGACGCGGCGGCCGACGGACGTGGGCGACCTCGTCCACCGCGTGGTGGAAGGAGCCGACCTCACCGGCCGACGCGTGCTCGTCGAGGCCCAGGAGCTCGTCGCCCACGTGGACGGGCCGAAGGTGGAGCGGATCGTGGAGAACCTGCTGGCGAACGCGGCGAAGTACACGCCTCCCGGGACCCCGGTCTGGGTGCGGCTGGTCCGGAGGCCCGGCGGGCTGCTGCTCGCCGTGGAGGACGCGGGGCCGGGCGTGGAGCTGGAGCAGCGGGACGCGATCTTCCGGCCCTTCACCCAGGGCGAGGACGCCCCGGCCCACGCCCCCGGGACGGGGATCGGGCTCTCCCTCGTGGCTCGGTTCGCCGAGATGCACGGCGGGAGCGCCTGGGTCGAGGATCGCGAGGGAGGCGGGGCGTCGTTCCGGGTGTTCCTCCCCACGGCCGAGGAGGACCAGTCCTCCGAGCTGCCCCGGGCCGTCGGGTTCGAGGGGCTCAGTGATCGCTCGTCCCGGTGAACCGGAACGAGCCGATCCTGAGCGCCGGCACGCGTGAGGCCTCGAAGAAGAACTCGCTGGCGAGCGTGGACTCGGAGCCGACCAGGTCGACGCGGTCGAGGGCGTCGATGATCGACTCGGTGAAGCGGAGGTTCTTCACGGGACCCACGATGGCGCCGTCCTCGATCAGCCAGGTGCCGTCCCGGGTCATCCCGGTGATCACGGCCTCCTTGGGGTGGACCACGTTCGCGTAGTGGAAGCGGCTGACGAGGAGGCCCCGGCGGGTGGCGGCGATCATGTCGTCCGTGGACGCGTTGCCGGTCGCCATGAACAGGTTGAGCGGGAACGGCCCCTCGGGGTTGGGAGGCGGGAGCGCGTGGCCGGTGGATTCGCCCCCGGTCTGCGCCCCGCTGCGGCGATCGTGGACGCCTCCGACGAAGATCCCCTCGCGCACGAGGTCCACGCGTTGTTTGGGCGTCCCCTCGAAGTCGAAGGGGAGCCCGATCGTGTCCGGGGACAGGGCGTCGTCCCAGATCGAGACCTGCTCGGACATCAGCCGCTGGCCTTCCCTGCCGGCGAAGCACGAGCGGCCCTCGGCGATGGCCCGTCCCCCGAACCCGAGGTAGGAGAGGAAGGCGAGGAGCGTGGCCACGGCGGCGGGCTCCAGCACCACCTCGTAGTCTCCCGGCTGGAGGTCCCGGGGCCGCTGGCTGTCGCGGGCCTTGGCGAAGGCCGCCGCTCCCACCGCCGCGGCGTCCAGGTCGGCCACTCGTCCGGCGGCTCGCTCGGCGAACCCCGCGCCTCCCTCGCCGCCGGAGACGACCGCCGTGATCGAAGCCTTGGACCGCGTGGCGTGGACGGTCAGCCCCTCCGTGTTGGCCACCGCCACCTCGAGGGCACCCGTCTCGAACGCCCCCGCGGCCGTGAAGCCGGGCCCGCAGGCCCCCACGAGCGCCTCGACGGCCTCGGCCCTGGCCGCGGGCGACGTCTCGGACGTGGCGGGGTCGTAGCCATCGATCGTCGGAGCCTCGGCCCGAGGGGCGAGCCCCGGGAACAGCGGGTCGGGCGCGGCCAGCTCAACCATCTCCAGCGCACTCCGCGCCGCGGCCTGAACGCCGGCCGGGCGGAGGTCGTTCGTCGAGGACACGCCGACGCGGCCGTCCTTGACGGCGCGGACTCGGACCGCCGTCTCCTCCTGGGCCGTGCTCTGGTGGATCGCCGATCCGGCGAATCGGGTCAGGCCTCCCCACCCGTGGATCACGAGGACCTCGACGTCCGCGCCGCCGGCGCCGTCGAGCGCGGGCCCCGCGAGCTCCAGCGCGGCGTCGCGCCCCATCGGCTCGGGCATCAGCGCACCCCCACCCGAACGTTCTGGAAGCGGGCGGGCGAGGTGCCGTGCCCCACGCGAGCGACCTGCCCGGGCTGGCCCTTGCCGCAGTTCGGCGTCCCCCACATCGTCCACTCCTCGCTGCCGCAGACCGCGTCGCAGGAGCGCCAGAACTCGGTCGTGATGCCCGTGTAGTTCGGGTTCCGGTACAGCTGGGTCAGGCGGCCGTCCTCGATCCTCCAGGCCGCCTCGCAGCCGAACTGGAAGTTGACGCGCTTGTCGTCGATCGACCACGAGCTGTTCGTGGACATGAAGATGCCGTCCTTCGTGTCGCCGATCAGCTCGGCCAGCGTTCCCTCGCCGGGATGGAGATTCACGTTCGTCATGCGGATCAGCGGGAGGTGCTCCCAGCCGTCGGCCCGCATCGTCCCGTTCGAGGCCTCGCCGAGCGCAGCGGCGGTCTCGCGGCTGGAGAGGAACTCCCGGAAGATGCCCTCCTCGATGACAGGGACCGGTTGGGCGGGCACGCCCTCGTCGTCGTAGCCGAACGACCCGATCCCGGTGGGGACGGTGGCGTCGGCCGAGATCGTCACGACGCCCGAGGCGTACCGGAGCCGCCCGCGATCCTCGGGGGTGAGGAAGGAGGTCCCGGCGTACGCCTCCTCCATCCCGAGGACGCGATCGAGCTCGATCGGGTGGCCCACCGATTCGTGGACCTGGAGCACCATCTGGCTGGCGTCGAGGATCAGCGTGGTCTCGATCGACGGGCAGTCGGGCGCCTCGAGCAGGGCCACCGTCTCCTCGCCGATCCGCTCGGCCTCCTCCACCAGCCCCAGGGACCGGATGTGCTCGTAGCCGGCGGCCGAGAAGTGCCCCCGGAACGAGTTGGGGAACGAGCGGCGCTGCAGCTCGCCGCCGGAGATCGCCGTGGCTTCGATCCCTCCTCCGGAGTGGGTGATCGTCTGGTCGATGGCGGCGCCCTCCGACGAGGCGAACGCCGTCCGCTGACGGAAGAAGTCCAGGCTGGCCTCCGCGAACGACACGCCCCGGACGCCCTGCGTCCGGCGCGAGGCCTCCATGAGCAGCGAGACCTTCTCGTCGAGGGGGATCGTGAAAGGGTCCTCGGCCACGACGGTCTGCCACACGTCGACGACGGGCTCGACCTCGGCCAGAGCGACCGGCTCGCGGGGGAGGCGGGAGGCGGCCCGGGCGATCTCCACCGCCAAGACCGCGGCGCGCTCGACCTCCTCGGGCTCCCGGCGGTCGGTGGAGGCGAACCCCCAGAAGCCGTCCACGAGGACCCGGATCCCCACCCCCATGGAGCGAGAGCGGTCCACGCCCTCCATCTCCTGGTTCTTGACCGTGAGCGACTCGGTCTCGCGGAGCGCGGCGCGGGCGTCGGCGTAGCCGGCGCCCGCGCCGCGCGCCGCTTCGACCGCCGCCCTCGCGATGTCGAGCATGCCTCTCCTTCCGGACGAACCCGCCTCGGCGCGGAACCCGGCGCAGTGTATCCGACGCGGCCGTCCTCGACCGAGAGGCTTCGTCTATCGTGTGGGCGATCGGAAAGGAGCGATGCATGGGCTTGCTCGACGGGAAGGTGATCGCCGTCACCGGCGCCGGTCGGGGGATCGGCAGGGAGGAGGCGCTGCTGCTGGCCCGGGAGGGCGCACGGGTCGTCGTCAACGACCTCGGGGGCGAGTGGGACGGCACCGGCGAGGACACTCGCGTCGCCGCCGAGGTGGCGAGCGAGATCCGGGCGGCCGGCGGGGAGGCCGAGGCCCACTTCGAGGACATCTCCGAGCCCGGGGGCGCCCGCTCGCTCGTCGAGACCGCGCTGGATCGCTGGGACCGCATCGACGGCCTCGTCAACAACGCCGGCATCCTCCGCGACCGCATGAGCTTCAACATGGCGCCCGAGGAGTGGGACGCGGTGATCAAGGTCCACCTCCGGGGGACCTTCCTGTGCACCGCCGAGGTCTGCCGCCGCTGGCGCGAGCTGGCCAAAGAAGGCGAGGACGTCTCGGGTCGCCGCATCGTCAACACCTCCAGCACGTCCGGGCTCCTGGGGATGGTGGGGCAGTCCAACTACGGCACGGCCAAGGCCGGAATCGCCGCATTCACGCAGATCGTGTCGATGGAGATGCGGAGCTACGGCGTGGGCGTGAACGCGATCGCGCCCGGCGCCCGCACCCGCATGACCGAGAAGACCTTCGGCGACCTTCAGGTGGAGGGTGACTTCGACCCGCTCGATCCCGGCAACATCGCGCCGCTCGTGGCGTTCCTCTGCTCGGACGCGGCGGCCGGGATCACCGGCCAGGTCTTCGGCATCACGGGCGGCCTTGTCGAGCTCTACCAGAGCTGGACGCCCGTCTCGGAGCTCGACAAGGGGGCCCGGTGGGAGGCCTCCGAGCTCGCCGAGCGGATGGACGAGCTCTTCGGCGAGCGGCCGCGCTCGTACGAGCCCGGCCGCTCGCCCCTGCGGCGGATCACCGGCATCGGCGGCTGAGCCGCCGTTCGTGTCAGACCCTCTCTCTAGAGTGTTCGCGAGAGGAGGTCGCGATGACCGGAACCGAGCTGATCGTGCTGCTGGCCGCCCTGGGGGTCGCGGGGACGGCCGTGCTGATAGCCCTGCGTCGGCCGGCGCCGCCCCAGGCGGACACGCGCGTGCCCGCGATACTGGAGGCGCAGCAGAGCCGGCTGGACCGGCTGGCCGACGCGCTGGGTCGCCAGACCGTGGACGATCAGGAGCTGCGCCGGTCCCTGGAGGCCACGAAGCGCACGGTCGAGTCGATGCGGACCCACGCTGAGGCCCGTCGGCAGGCCGACGAGCAGACGTGGGAG
>DASUTW010000157.1:0-4804 GCA_036374395.1 Actinomycetota bacterium | reverse complement strand
TTGTCGGGCGCGCCGGCCGCCGGCGCCCCCGGCAGCTCGTCCAGGAACGACGACAGGTACGACACCGCCTCCTCGACCATCGCCCGGAGCTCGGCCCCCGTCGGCTCGAGCGGGTGCCCGCTCACGCGATCTCCTCCTCGTACCGAGGCTCGTCCCTGCGGACGACCAAGGTCATCCCGTCGACCTCCTGCACGATCACCGGGTCCCCAGGCACACCCTCGAGCACCCGGCCCGGGTAGGTCGTCCCCGCGATCCGGACGCGGCCGCCCTCGAGCAGCACACCGTGCCTCCCCACGAGCGCCTCGTGCCCCGAGCGGGGACGCTGCCTCCGGAGCCAGAGCCAGAAGGCCACCTCCACGACCTCGAACCCGGCCAGGCCCACGATGACGACGATCGACCAGGGAGCCGGCAGGAAGAGGAGCGCGAGCGTCCCCCCGATCAGCAGCGACATGACGGACCGAGCGTACCGTGCCCGGCCGGGTCACTCCACGGGAGGCGTCCGGCGGAGCCGCTTCACCTCGCTCCGCCGCCTCTTCGCCTTCATGCGACGCTCCCGCGCCGCCGCCGAGGGCTTCGTCCGCACCCGGCGCTTGGGCACGGCGAGCGCCCCCGAGACCAGACGGCCGAGCCGCTCCACGACGTCGGCCCGGTTCCGAGCCTGCGACCGCTCCGCGCCGGAGACGAGCCGCAGGTTGCCCTCCGCGTCGAGCCTCCCCCGCAGCGCGCGGCGGACGCGCGCCTTCTGCCGGGGCCCCAGCGCCGCGCTCTCCTCGACGTTCCAGACCAGCTCGACCCGGGTGGCCGAGCGGTTCGCGTGCTGGCCGCCGGGTCCTCCGGACGGAGTGAACCGGAACGAGAGCTCGGAGGCGGGGATCGTGACGCGCCGGTTGACCCGGACGTTCACGGGATCTCGAGCGACAGGACCTCGTAGGCGAAGGTTCCCCCGGGGGCCTCGTAGGTGACCTTCTCCCCGACCTTCTTCCCGGCCAGGGCCTCCCCCAGCGGGGACGAGAGCGACACGGTGCGGGCCCCCTTGGCCCTCTCCTCCTTGGAGGCCGCGAGCAGGAACCGCTCCTCCTGGTCGTCGTCGTCGTCCAGCGGGCGGACGGTGATCAGGACGCCCGGGCCGGCCTCCTCGGTGGACGCGGCCCCCTCGACGATGTCCGGGTCGCGGAGGAGGCGCTCGACCTCGCGGATCCGGGCCTCCATCAGGCCCTGCGCGTCCTTGGCCGCGTCGTACTCGGCGTTCTCCCGGATGTCGCCATGCTCCCGGGCGCGCTCCAGCCGCTCGGCCATCTCACGCCTGCCCTCACCGCGGAGGCGGTCCAGCTCGCTCCGGAGCCGCTCGTAGGCGTCCCGAGTGAGGACCGCGGTGGGCTCCTCTCCCGGTCGGCGTGGGGGTCTCGTGGTCATGACCCCCGAGGGTAGCAAAGGCCCTAGACATCGGCCGGAGCCGCGGCGGGGGCGGCGAGCGGGAGCTCCACGGTGAAGACGGTGCCGGCCCCCTCCCTGGACGAGACCCGGATGCCCCCGTCCATCGCCTCCACCAGCGAGGACGCGATAGAGAGGCCGAGTCCGGCGCCGGCCTCGCCCCGGGCCCTCGTGCCACGGAACAGCCGGGAGAACACGTGGGGCAGCTCCTCGGGAGGGATGCCGCGCCCGGTGTCGGCCACCTCCACGACGACCCGGTCGTCCGCGCGCCGGGCGCGGAGCGAGATCCGGGCGTCCTCGCCGGCGTGCTTGACCGCGTTCGCCACGAGGTTCGTCAGGACCTGGAGCAGGCGCTCGGGGTCGGCCAGGGCCAGGAGCCCGGGCTCGGCGTCCACGGAGGCCCGCCGGCGCTCCCCCGCCAGCCCCCGGACGAGCGCCTCCTGCATCAGGAGCTCGACCTCGACGGGCGCCCGCTCCAGGGGGAGCCCCTCGTCCAGCCGCGCGAGCAGCAGCAGCTCCTCGACGATGCGGCGCATCCGGTCGATCTCGTCCATCGCCAGCCCCACCGAGGCCCGGTCGCCCTCGGCCTCGAGCCGATCCCGCAGCAGCTCGAGCTGTCCCCGCACCACGGTGAGCGGCGTGCGCAGCTCGTGGGAGGCGTCCGCAACGAAGCGCTGCCGGGAGCGGAACGCCTCATCCAGCCGCTCCAGCATCGCGTCGAAGGATTCCGCCAGACGGCCCACCTCGTCCCTCGGCCCGTCGCCCGAGACGCGCAGCGAGAGGTCGCCCGTCGCCTCGATCTCGTCGGTCCTCATCGTCATGCGGCGGAGCGGCCGCAGGGTCCGGCGGACGGCGGCCAGACCGAGCCCGGCGGCGAGGGCCAGCCCCAGGCCCGCCGCGATCAGCATGCCCCGCACGAGGGCGTCAAGCGTGGCCTGGATGTCGGCGCGCGATGAGCCCACGACGAGGGTCCCCACCGTTCGATCCCCCAGCAGGAGGGGGACGGTGAGCGCCCGGACCGGCTCGCCGGCCATCTCGATCTCCCACCAGCGCGGGGAGCGAGCGTCCAGGACCTCCGGGGGGAGGTCGGCCACCGGCATGCCGCCCGCCGCCGAGAGCACCGGCCCGGTCGACGTCCGGACCGCCGCGACCTCCGCGGAGGTGAACCCGTGGACGGCCAGCCAGCTCCTGGCCGCGTCGGGGAGGTCGGCGGGGCGGGCGACCTGGCGGGCCGGGCCCTGCTGGAACGACTGGACGGCGATCGACAGCCGGGCGTCGAGCCCCCGCAGCAGATGCACCCGGGTGAGGTGGAAGACGAGCGCGGCGACCACGAGCAGCACCGCCCCCGCGATGAGGACGTGCGTGAGAACGAGGCGGGGCCCGAGGGGGAGCGAGCGCTTAGCCGCCATCGCCCGGGCCCGAGGAGTCGTCGTCGTCCTCCTCGTCATCGTCGCCGCCGCGGCCACGGCCTCGCCCGCGCCCGGAGTGGTCGTCCTCCTCGACCTCGTGCTCGACCTCCTCCACCTCATCGTCGTCGGTCGGCGTGGGCGTGGGCATGGGCTCGGGTGAGGCGGCGGGCGCCGCGGAGGCGTCCACCAGGACGACGGCCTGGGGAGGCGCGCTCTCGGGGACGATCGCTCCCGATCCGTACACGGCCCCCGCGAGGAAGAGCAGGGCCCCCAGGAACGCCCCGACCGCGATCCTCATGCCTCCTCCTGAGGACCCACGAACCGGTAGCCGGTGCCCCGCACGGTCTCGATGATCCCGCCCCCGAGCTTCCTCCGGAGGGCGGCCACGAAGACCTCGACCACGTTGGAGCCGGGATCGAAGTCCATGTCCCAGACGAGACGGAGCAGCTGGTCGCGGGAGAGGACCTGGCCCCGGTGGCGCATGAACGCGGCGAGGAGGGAGAGCTCCCGCGCCGAGAGCGCCACCTCCCGCCCCTGGAGCACGGCGCGGTGCGCCGCGAGGTCCACGGTCAGGGCGCCCGCCTTCATGACGCCCTCGCCGTCGTCGCGGTCGCGGAGCCGGGCCCGGATCCGCGCGGCCAGCTCCTCCACCGAGAAGGGCTTCGTCACGTAGTCGTCGACGCCCGCGTCGAGGCCGCCGACCTTCGAGCCCGTGTCGTCCAGCGCGGTCAGCGCGATCACGGGCACGTCGGGCTTGAGCTCCTTCAGGGTCCCCAGGGCGTCCAGGCCCTGGCGTCCGGGCAGCACGAGATCGAGGAGGATCAGCGCCACGTCGAGCTTCCCCGCGAGGTCGACCCCCGTCTCGGCGTCGGGCGCGCTCGTCACGACGAACCCGCGCGCTCCGAGCCCCTGCTCCACGATGTCCCGGATCCGCGCGTCGTCCTCGATCAGCAAGACGTGGGTTCGGCTCACGACCACCCCTCGGACAAGCGTAGCGCCACCTCGACGCGTCGTTGCACCTCGGCGGGCCACCCTGGCTGGAGGACGCGGAACGGGCCCACGGACAGCTTCAGCATCGAGAGCGCCTCCCGCCACGCGAGATCCCGCCGCTCCACGCTGAGCCTCGCGGCGAACGCGGGGAGCAGGATCGAGCGGTAGGCCAGGAGCCGGCGGGCGGCCGCCGGAACGGCCATGGCCAGCGCCACGAGGTGCGCGCTGAAGTTGGCGGCGTCCACCGCCAGGTCGCCCGGGCCGACGTCGTCCAGGTCCACCAGCCCGAGCGAGAAGTCCTCGTCCACCAGCACCTGGTGCTCGTAGAGGTCCCCGTGCACGGTGACAACGGGCGAGGGGGTCCCGGCGGCTCCACGCTCCACACGCTCGGCCACGCGGGCGGCCGGGTCCGCGGCCCGGGGGACGATGCGCGCGATCAGCGAGGCGGTGGCCCGAGCGTCGGCCACGGGATCGGGCCCGGCGCCCTCCACCCCTGGGGCCTCCAGCGACCCCAGGAGGCCGGCGACGCGGGCCGGGCTCGGCACGGAGCCGCCGCCGACGAGCACGTCCCGGAGCGAGCGGCCGGGGAGGGCCGGCGAGAGGAGCAGGCCTTCGGCTTCCGTCGCCGTCCCGAGCCGGACCCTGCGCCCGCGGAGTCGGCGCATCACCTCGAGAGCCCGGCGCAGCTTCCGCTCGCGAAGGACCTTGCCGTACAGCACCTCGCCGGCGCTCCCCACGATCCGGTACCGGAACACCGCCCTCCGCCGGGGCCGGTAGGTGAGCGCCTGGACCGCCACCGCGGCCGGCGCGGCGTGGGGGAGCCTGGCCCGCACCGACCGGCCGTCTGCGGCCTCCGGCAGCGCGGGGAGCCCCGGGTCGTAGGGGAACGCCCACACGAGAACGCCGCCCACGTCGCCCACCGGTTCGGGGACATCGAAGCGATCCTCGAACCAGGGCGGCGGAGAGACGGGGTC
>DASUTW010000156.1:0-4917 GCA_036374395.1 Actinomycetota bacterium | reverse complement strand
CGATCGACCGGGCCCGCGACGTGGAGGCGATGTTCGCCGACCCCGAGGTGGACGCCGTCCAGGTCTTCGGCGGCGGCTACGGCTCCTCCCAGGTCGTCCCCCTCCTCGACACCGACGTGATCGCCCAGAACCCCAAGCCCTTCGTCGGCTACTCGGACATCACCGCCCTCCACGTCGCGATCCGCCAGGCCACCGGGCTGGTCACCTTCTACGGGCCGGGCCTGGCCGGGATCGCCTACGAGGCCTCCGAAGACCGGAAGTTCACCCAGGATCGAGCGCTCCGAGCCCTCACCGACCCCACCCCGCTGGGAGAGCTCCCGGCCCGCCCCGACGACGCCTACGTCGGCGCGATTGGCGCCGGCGTCGCCCGCGCCCCGCTCGTCGGCGGCAACCTCTGGCTGATGCGGGAGACGCTGGGCACCCCCTGGGAGATCGAGACGGCCGGCTGCGTCCTCTTCTTCGAGGACGTCTACACGCCGCCGTGGCACGTGGACGGCATGATCACCCACCTCGCCAACGTGGGGAAGCTCCGCCAGGTGGTGGGCGTGGTCGTCGGCGAGATGTACCGCAGCGAGGAGTGGCGGCATCCGGAGCCCTGGCTCCGGAGCCGCTCGATGGAGGACGTGCTGGAGTACCACCTCGAGCCCCTCGGGGTCCCGGTGCTGACCAACCTGCCCCTGGGGCACGGGAAGCACCTGGCCACGATCCCGCTGGGGGTCGAGGTGACCGTGGACGCGGACGAGCGACGCCTGGTCGTGGAGGAGTCGGCCCTCCAGGAGGCGGAAGGGGGGGAACGATGACGCGCAGGAGGGGACGAGGGCTTGCCGCGCTGACCGCGACGGCCCTGCTGATCGGGCTGTACGCACCCGGGGCCGGGGCGCAGACGCCGGCGCCGACGGCGGCCGAGGACGAGAAGATCACCTTCGTCTACGGCGACGACAACGACATCGACTCGATGAACCCGTGGGTGGGCGTGGAGGCGCCCGCCTACCTGATGTACGCGCTCAACTACGACCTGCTGGTGAACTTCTCGATCGAGGACCTCTCGCCCTCGCCCGGCCTGGCCGAGTCGTGGGAGGTGAGTGACGACGGCCTCACCTGGACCTTCGACATCCGCGAGGGGGTGACCTGGCACGACGGCGAGCCCTTCACCGCGCACGACGTGGCCTTCACCTTCAACCGGATCCTCGAGGAGCGGCAGGGCTGCTGCATCGACTACATCCGGCAGGCGGAGACCGTCGAGGCCACCGACGACACCACCCTCGTGATCACCACGCGGCGACCGACCCTGCAGTTCCTCACCGCGTACGTCTACATCCTCCCCGAGCACATCTGGAGCGACATCTCCGAGGAGGAAGCCAAGACCTACGAGAACTATCCCAACCCCGTGGGGACCGGCGCCTTCCGCGTGGTCGAGTGGGAGGAGGGTCAGTTCTTCCGGATGGAGGCCAACCCCGACTACTGGGCGGGCGCCCCGGAGGTCGACGAGGTGATCTACCGCATCTACCAGAACGAGGACGCCCTGGCCCAGGCCCTGCTGGCGGGCGAGGTGGACTTCGCCGACACGCTCGGGGCCGGCATCTACGACTCGCTCGAGGGCCAGCCCGACATCGGGACGAACGAGGCCAACATCCCCAGCTTCGAGGAGATCGGGTTCAACGCGGGGGCCGACGATACCTACGGCGACGAGGCGGACGGTCACCCCGCCCTCAAGGACGTTACCGTACGCCGGGCCATCGCCCACGCCATCGACAAGGAGACGATCGTCGACCGGGTGGTCCGGGGCCACGGCACGGTCGGCACAACGATCGTCCCGGAGGTGACGCCCTTCTACCACTACGAGCCGACCGAGGAGGAGCTGATCCCCTTCGACCTCGAGGAGGCCAACCGCCTGCTGGACGAGGCGGGGTACGAGGACACCGACGACGACGGCGTCCGCGAGATGCCCGGCGGCGGGCAGCCTCTCCACTTCCGCTACTTCGTGCGGAACGAGAAGCAGACCACGGTGACCGCGAGCGAGTTCATCACCGACTGGCTCGAGCAGATCGGGATCTCGACCGAGGTCCGCGGCCTCAGCGACACGCGCCTCACCAACCTGATCTACGACGGCGACTTCGACATGTTCCACTGGGGGTGGTTCCCGGACGCCGACCCCGACTTCATCCTCTCGGTGATGACGTGCGGCCAGCGACCGCCGGACGGCATCTGGAGCGACTCCTTCTACTGCAACGAGGAGTACGACCGCCTGTACGAGGAGCAGCAGACGACGCTCGACCTCGACGAGCGGGCCGAGATCGTCAAGGAGATGCAGCGGATCGTCTACGAGGACGCGCCGTACATCGTGCTGTTCTACGACCGGAGCCTCCAGGCCTACCGCGAGGACCGATGGACCGGCTTCCGGCAGCAGCCTGCGGACGGCGGGGACCTCCTGGCCGCGTACGGGCCGTTCAGCTTCATCAGCATCCGGCCCAAGACCACGGAGGAGGGGGGCACCGGACAGACCGGGGCCACCTCGGGCACGGGCATCCCCACCGGCGTCTGGCTCGGCTTGATCGGGGCCGTGCTGGCCGTGGCCATCGTCTGGATGCTGCTGCGCCGGCGGGGCGCCGAGGAGGAGCGCGAGTAGCGTACCGGGGCGCGGGACGGGAGGCCCCATGGGGACGAGGCGCTACCTGCTCGGGAAGGTCGCCCAGGCGACCCTCACCGTGCTGTTCGTCCTTATCTTCAACTTCTTCCTGTTCCGCGTGATCCCGGGCGACCCCGCGCAGATCCTGGCGCGGGCCAAGCACCTCCCCAAAGAGGCGGTCGTGCAGCTCGAGCGCGACTTCGGGCTGCACGAGCCGATCCCCAAGCAGTTCGCGCTGTACGTCGAGGACACCGTCACGGGCAACCTCGGGATCTCGTACAAGTTCCGGAGGCCGGTGGCGGGGGTGATCGCCGAGCGGATCTGGCCCACGGTCCTGCTGGTGGGGATCTCGACGCTGGCGGCCACCGCGATCGGCCTCCTGATCGGGATCTACGGGGCCTGGCGACGCGGGAGCAAGCTGGACCTGGGGTCGCTGGGGACGTCTCTGGTGTTCTACGCGATGCCCGAGTTCTGGCTGGGGATCCTCCTGCTGATGGGCTTCGCGGCGGGGCTAGGGTGGTTCCCCACCGGAGGCATCGTGACGCCTGGGGCCGGGTACACGGGGGTGGCGGCGGCCACCGACGTCCTCAACCATCTGTTCCTCCCGGCGGTGACGCTGACGCTGGCTCTGATCGGCGAGTACGCGCTGATCATGCGGTCGTCCCTGCTCGACGTGATGGGAGAGGACTACCTCGTGACGGCGCGGGCCAAGGGCCTGCGGGAGGCGCTGGTCCTGCGGCGACATGCGGTCCGCAATGCCCTCCTCCCCACGGTGACGCTGGTCGCGCTGAACCTGGGGTTCGTGGTCTCGGGCGCGATCACGGTGGAGCTGGTGTTCTCATGGCCCGGGCTCGGCCTGCTCACGGCGGAGGCCGCCGACGTGCCCGACTTCCCGCTCCTCCAGGGGCTGTTTCTGCTGTTCAGCGTCACGGTGATCTTGGCGAACCTCGTGGCCGACCTCATCTACGGCTACCTCGACCCGAGGGTGAGGGCGGCATGAGCGACGGGACGATCGCGCCTCCGGCCGAGCCGGGCGCTCCGCCGGCGCCCCCGTCGCCACGCGCCATCGCCTGGTCCCGGCGCCGGCGGAGCGCCGCACGGGTCTGGCGCACGTTCCGGAAGAACCGGATGGGGATGACCGGGCTGGTGATCCTCGTCTTCTTCGTGCTCGTGGCGCTGTTCGCTCCCCTACTGGCCGACCCCGCGGGCCTGCGCGCCACCGAGGCCACCGGCGGCGTGCTCGAGGGCCCGAGCCTCGAGTACCCGCTCGGCACCGACATCCTGGGCCGGTCGGTGCTCACGCTGACGATCCACGGCTCGCGGATCTCCCTGCTCGTGGGGTTCGCCGCGACCCTGCTCTCGATGCTGATCGGGTCGGTGCTCGGGATCGCGGCGGGATTCTACGGGCGCTGGCGCGACGCCGTGCTGATGCGCCTCACTGACTGGTTCCTCGTGATCCCGTTCCTCCCGCTGGCGATCGTGCTGGCCTCGCTGATCGGGCCCTCGCTGCCCACGATCATCTTCGTGATCGGGGTGACGTCGTGGCCGGGCACCGCGCGGCTCGTCCGGGCGCAGACCCTGTCCGTCAAGGAACGGCCGTACGTCGAGCGAGCCCGGGCGCTGGGCGCCGGAGGATGGCACCTCGTGACCCGGCACATCCTGCCCAACGTCTTCCCCATCATCTTCGCCAACACGACGCTGACGGTGGCGATCGCGATCCTCTCGGAGACCACGCTCTCGTTCCTGGGGCTGGGCGATCCGCTGCGGGTGTCGTGGGGCAGCATCCTGGAGTTCGCGTTCAGCGCGGGCGCCTCCACGGCCGGTGCGTGGTGGTGGTTGCTGCCGCCGGGCCTGGCGATCGTCCTGGTGGTGCTGGCGTTCACCATGGTCGGGTACGCGCTCGACGAGATCCTCAACCCGAGGCTGAGGTCCCGATGAGCCTGCTGTCGGTTCGGGATCTGCACGTGACGTACTCGACCGAGGGCGGGCCGGTGCCGGCCGTGCGGGGCGTGGACCTGGAGCTCTCGCGGAGCGAGATCCTGGGGCTGGCCGGTGAGTCGGGCTGCGGGAAGTCGACCGTGGCGCACGCGCTGCTGCGGCTGCTGCCCAAGGGGACCGAGGTCACCGGCCAGGTCCTGCTGGAGGGCGAGGACCTGCTGGCGATGAAGCCGGGGCGCCTGCGCGCGGTGCGGTGGGCCGAGGCCTCGATCGTCTTCCAGGGCGCGATGCACTCGATGAACCCGGTCCAGCGGGTGGGCGACCAGATCGCGGAGGCGATGGTCCTGCACGGG
>DASUTW010000155.1:0-20332 GCA_036374395.1 Actinomycetota bacterium | reverse complement strand
CGGACCGGCGAGGTGCTGGCCCTCGTGGGGCTTCCCACGTTCGACCCCAACCGCCTCTCGTCGCACGACGGCCGGGAGGTCCGACGGGCCTGGAACCAGCTCAACGATGACCCCGACAAGCCGATGCTCTCGAACGCGAACGACGAGGTCTTCCCGCCCGGCTCCACCTTCAAGGTCGTGACCGCGGCCGCGGCGCTGGAGAACGGCCTCGGTCCCGAATCCACGTGGGACAATCCGCCGAGCCTGGACCTGCCCCAGACCACGAACAACCTCGACAACTTCGGCGGATCCCACTGCCTGGGCGGAGCCTCGCAGATCACGCTGGCGCAGGCGCTCCAGGTCTCGTGCAACGTGACCTTCGGGCAGGTGGGCTTGGAGGTGGGCGCCGAGGCGCTCATGGAGCAGGCGAGGCGCTTCGGGTTCTCCGAGGACGTCCCGTTCGACATCCCCTTCGCCGAGGGCCAGGTCCCCGATCCGTCGGCCTTCGACCAGGACCTCCCGGGGCTGGCCTTCTCGGCGATCGGCCAGCAGGACGTCAGGACGAACCCGCTCCACATGGCGCTGGTGGCGGGGTCGATCGGGAACGGCGGCGTGATGATGCGCCCACGCCTCGTCGTGGAGATCCGAGACCCCTCCGGGAGGGTGATTGAGCGGTTCGACCCGGAGGTCTACGGTAGGCCGCTCTCGGGCGGGAACGCGCGGGCGCTGACCCAGATGATGGTCTCCGTGGTCTCCTCGGGCACCGCGACCGGGGCGCAGATCCCGGGCGTGAGCGTCGCGGGCAAGACCGGGACGGCCCAGACGGCCGAGGGTCAGCCGCCTCACGCCTGGTTCATCGCGTTCGCCCCAGCCGAGCAGCCCAGCGTGGCCGTGGTCGTCCTCGGCAGGGGAAACCTCAGCAGCGAGGCGACCGGCGGGGCGATCGCCGCCCCGATCGCGAAGGCGGTCATGGAGGCCGCGCTGGAGGGAGGCTCATGACGACGGTCCTGGCGGATCGCTACGAGCTCGAGGAGCCGCTGGGCGCGGGCGGCATGGCCAGCGTGTACCGGGGCACCGACCGCGTCCTCGACCGGACCGTGGCCGTCAAGGTCCTGGACCGGTCCCTGGGACGCGACCCCGAGTTCGTGGAGCGGTTCCGCCGGGAGGCGCGCGCGGCGGCGGGGCTGACCCACCCCGGGACGGTGGCCGTCTACGACACGGGAGAGGACGACGGTCGCCGGTTCATCGTGATGGAGTTGATCGATGGGGAGACGCTGGCCGACCTGCTGGCGCGCGAGGCGCCCCTCGATCCCGAACGCGTGGCGCTCCTGGCCGCCGACATCCTGGAGGCCCTGGCGGCCGCCCACGACCGGGGGCTGGTGCATCGAGACGTCAAGCCGGGGAACGTGCTCCTGACGAGCGAGGGCGAGCCCAAGGTCGCGGACTTCGGGATCGCCAGGGCGGCCACCTCCGAGACGATCACGGTTGGCTCGAAGGTGCTCGGCACCGCCGCGTACCTCTCCCCGGAGCAGGCCAGGGGCCGCCCGGTCGACGCCCGGTGCGACCTCTACGCCATGGGATGCGTCCTCTACGAGATGCTGACCGGGGCGCCGCCGTTCCGTGGAGGGAGCCCCGTCTCGGTCGCCACCAAGCACATCCACGAGGATCCGCCGCCGCTGCCGTCGTCGGTCCCGCCGTCGCTGGCCGCCGTCGTGATGCAGGCGCTGGAGAAGGACCCGGACGACCGGTTCCCCGACGCGCGCTCGATGGCTGCGGCGATCCGGGGGGGCGCGGGCGGGGCCGGGGACACGATGGTGCTGGAGGAGGAAGCGCTCGAGACCGAGGCAGTGCCGGCCCCGCCCGCGCCCCTTCGTCGGAGGTGGGTGCTCCCGGCGCTCCTCGGAGCCCTCCTCCTCGCCGCGCTGATCGGGGGCCTCGTGCTGGCCTTCGGTCGGGACGACCCGACCGCCGCGTCCAGGGGCGACCGCGACCGTGGCGCAGCGGCCGCAGGGCCGTCCCCGGCCGAGTCGCCGCGGGAGGAGGCCGAGCAGCTCCGGCCACAGGAGGCGTTCACGGCCCTCGTGGGAGCCGTGCAGGACGGGCTCACGGCCGGGGAGATCGAGGAGAAGCTGGCGCGGGAGATCGTCGAACGGGCCGAGGACGCGATGGAGGCCTACGCCGAGGGGGACCGGCAGAAGGCCTTGGACAAGGCCGGGGACGCCATCAACGCCCTCGTGGACGGAGCCGAGCAGGGGGAGGTCACGCCCGAGCGAGCCTCCGAGATCGAGCACCGGATCCTCGCCCTCCAGGCCGCGATCGAAGCCTACCCGCCGCGCGAGCACGAGGAGGAGGACGACGACGAGGACGAAGACGGCTCGGGCGGCGGGGGCCCGGACGGGGAGGGGCCCCCCGGGCCCGACGGCGAGGGCCCTCCCGGGCAGGACGACGACACCTAGGCGGATGACCCCCGCCGCGCCCTCGACCCGATAGAGTCTCACCAGATGGCGAAGCAGCGGGTCCTCGGCAACCGCTACGAGATCGAGCGCGTCCTCGGCGAAGGCGGCATGGCCAAGGTGTTCCTGGGGACGGACCGGGTCCTGGGGCGCACCGTGGCCGTCAAGGTGCTGTCGCCCCAGTACGCCGAGGACCAGCAGTTCGTGGCCCGGTTCCGCCGCGAGGCGCAGGCGGCCGCCGCCCTCAACCACCCCAACATCGTCTCGGTCTTCGACACGGGCTCCACCGGAAACGTCCACTACATCGTCATGGAGTACGTGGAGGGGAGGACACTCCAGGACACCCTCCGCGAGGAGAGCCGCCTCACCCCCGAGCGCAGCATCGAGATCGGGGAGGCCGTGGCCAAGGCCCTCTCGGCGGCCCACGCCAAGGGGCTCGTCCACCGGGACATCAAGCCGGGCAACATCATGATCACCCGCGAGGGCCAGGTGAAGGTGATGGACTTCGGCATCGCCCGGGCCACGACCTCCGACACGGTGACGCAGACGGCGGCGGTCCTGGGGACGGCCGCGTACCTCTCCCCCGAGCAGGCCCAGGGCGAGACCGTGGACCACCGCTCCGACATCTACTCGCTCGGCGTCGTGCTGTACGAGATGCTCACGGGGCGCCAGCCGTTCACCGGCGACAGTCCCGTCTCGATCGCCTACCGCCACGTCACCGAGGACCCGACCCCGCCCTCCCGCCTCAACCCCGACGTCCGGGAGAGCCTCGACGCGATCGTGATGACGTCGATGGCCAAGGCGCCCGGCGATCGCTACCAGAGCGCGCAGGAGCTGATCGACGATCTCCGGCGAGCCTCCGAGGGGATGCCGGTGGCCGCGGCCGTCCCTCTCCCCGGCGACACGACCCAGGTGATCGACCGCGGCGGTCACACCCAGGTCCTCACCGGTCCCCTCGAGGAGGAGATGGAGGAGGAGGAGGAGAGGGGCCGGCGCGTCGGGTGGATCGTCTTCTGGACCCTCCTGATCCTGGCGATCCTCGGGCTGGCCTCGTTCTTCCTAGTCCGAGCGCTGCTCACGGGCCCCGAGCCCGTGACGGTGCCCGACGTGGTGGGCTTCAACCGGGTCGCGGCCGTCCAGACCCTGGAGGAGGCCGGCCTCGAGGTCGAGGTCGTGCGGAGGGCTCGGGACGACGTCCCCGCCGACCAAGTCTTCCGGCAGGACCCGGAGGCCGGCACCGAGGTGGACGAGGGCTCCCTGGTCCGGATCTTCGTCAGCCGCGGGACCCGCATGGTGGAGGTCCCCAGCGTGGTCGGCCTCTCCCAGGAGGAGGCCCAGCAGGCGATCGAGGATGCCGGGCTCACCCTCGGCTTCGTGGGACAGGAGCCGAGCGAGGAGGACCCGGGCATCGTCATCTCCCAGGACCCCCAGCCCGAGACGGAGGTCGAGGAGGGCTCGGCCGTCAACATCGTGATCTCCACCGGTCCCGAGACGGTGGCCGTTCCCAGCGTGGTCTGCGACTCGCCCGAGGACGCCCGGAGCGAGATCGAGGGCCGGGACCTCGTCTACCAGGAGGAGACCGAGGAGTTCTCGGACTGCCCGTCCGGCACCGTCGCCCGCCAGGACCCGGAGGCCGGCGCCGAGGTCGCGCCGGGCTCCACGGTTCGGGTGTGGATCTCGCTGGGCCCCTCGCCCGAGCCCAGCCCCACGGACTCCCCGACCGATGGCGCCTGAGCCTCCCTGGGTCGAAGAGACCTTCACCGACGAGGAGCGGGAGCGCCTCGCGCCCTTCGTCACCTCGCTGGAAGGGCCCGTGTTCGCCCTGGTCAACCTCCCCGAGGTGACGAAGGGCGCGCTCTTCGCCCGCTACTCTCGGTCGTCGAAGTCCGTCCGGCGGCTGCTGCTCGACGAGTTCCTGGAGGAGGCCGAGGGCGGAGCCGGGGCCGGGGAGGCCGGCGTGGCCCGGGCCGAGCGCCTCTACGAGAACGTCTTCTTCGAGTACGGGGACGACTCGGTGGCCCAGCTCGGGGGCGTGCACCTGGCGTGCGAGCAGTCCTCGCAGATCCTGGCCAAGGTGCTGGAGTGGGGGCGTCTCGCGGCCTACCTGGAGCAGTCCACCCGGTACGTGCCCTACGACGACCGGCCCGGCGGCCGCTACCGCTACGCGATCCCGCCCGAGGTCGAGGCCGCGGGGCTCTCGGCCCGCTACTCGGAGGTGCTGGACCACGCGTTCGACACCTACGCGCGGTGGCTGGAGCCGATGCAGGAGCTGTACCGGGCCCGGCACCCCCAGGACGCCGGCGACCCGGACTTCGTCTACCGCTCCACGATCCGGGCCAAGGCCTGCGACACCCTGCGCGGCCTGCTCCCCGCGGCCACTCGCACCAACGTGGGCATCTACGCCACAGGCCAGGCCTACGAACAACTCCTGCTGCGGATGCGCGGGCACCCCTACGCCGAGGTCCGCGCCTACGCCGACCTGATGCTCGCCGAGCTGCGGAAGGTGATCCCGGCATTCCTCCGGCGCGTGGACCTCCCAGACCGGGGCGGGGCCTGGTCCGACTACCTGGCCCGGACCCGGGAGGAGACGGCCAAGGTGGCCGAGGAGCTGGTCGGCGACCTCCAGGCGCCCCCCCGACCGGAGGTCGCGCTGACCGACTCCGACCCCGAGGGCGAGGTGAAGGTGGTGGCCGCCGCGCTCTACGCAGCGACCGGTCTCCCCGACGACGTGCTGCTCGAGCGGGCCCGCGCCATGTCCACGGAGCAGCGCGACCGCGTCCTCACGGCCTACGTCGGCGACCGCCCGAACCGCCGGCACAAGCCCGGCCGGGCCTTCGAGCGGGCCGGCTACCGGTTCGACGTGCTCTGCGACTACGGGGCGTTCCGCGACCTCCAGCGCCACCGGATGCTGACGATTGAGTGGCAGGAGCTGACAACCGCCCACGGCTTCGAGCGCCCGAACGACGTCGAGGAGGCCGGAGCGCGGGAGGATTGGGACCGGGTGATGGAGGCATCGGCCGCGCTCGAGGGCGAGCTCCGCGCCGCGGGCCTCGGAGGGGTGGCCCAGTACGCGGTGGCGATGGCCTACCGGATCCGCTTCGTGATGCAGATGAACGCACGCGAGGCGATGCACCTGATCGAGCTCCGCTCCTCACCACAGGGGCACCCCGCGTACCGGCGGGTGGCCCACGAGATGCACCGGCTGATCCGGGACGAGGCCGGCCACCGGGCGATCGCCGGTTCCATGCGGCACGTGGACCTCTCCGAGGTCGACCTGGAGCGGCTGGAGGCCGAGCGGCGCGCGGCCTCGCGGCGGGGTTCGGCGTGACGAAGCAGGACTGGCTGTTCCTGGCCCTGGGGACGCTCGCCCTCGCCTCGCTGCTGACGTCGATCGGGACGTGGATGGTGCTCTGGGACCGGCTGCGGTCCCGTCGCTACGACTCCTGAGCCGAGGCCTTCTCCTTCTCCTCCTCCTGGAGCTTCCTTCGCAGCACCTTGCCCACCATCGTCTCGGGGAGCTCGTCCCGGAACTCCACGTGCCTGGGCGCCCGGTACCCCGTGAGGCCGTGCTCGGGGTCGCGGGCCCAGGCCTTGATCTCGTCCTCGGTGGCCTCCTGACCGGCCTTCAGGATCACGAAGGCCTTCACGGCCTCGCCGGTCGTCTCGTCGGGGACGCCCACGACCGAGACCTTCTCGATCTTGGGGTGGCGGTAGAGGACCTGCTCCACGTCGGTGGGGTACACGTTGAACCCGCTGACGATGATGATGTCCTTCTTCCGGTCCACGATCCGGAAGAAGCCGTCCGGGTCCATCTTCGCGATGTCCCCCGTGTGAAGCCACCGGATCCCGTCGGGGTGGACGCGGATCATGTCCTCGGTCTCCTCCGGCCGGTTCCAGTAGGCCTTCATGATCTGAGGTCCTGCGACGCAGAGCTCCCCCTCCTGATCCCCGCCGACCTCCTTCAGGGGCTCGTCGATGTCCACGAGCTTGCAGTCGGTGTCGGGGATGGGAAGGCCTATCGTCCCGAAGCGGTGCGACCCGTCCAGCGGGTTGATGTGAGTCACCGGTGAGGTCTCCGTGAGCCCGTAGCCCTCCACGAGACGGCCCCCCGTGATCTGCTCGAACCTCTCGGCGACCGCCACAGGGAGCGGCGCCGCGCCCGAGAAACAGGAGCGGATCGAGGAGATGTCGTGCTTCGCCGTCTCCGGGGACTCGTTGATCGCGATGAAGATCCGAGGAACACCGGGGAACAGGGTGGGGCGCTCCTTCTCCACCGCCTTCAGCACCAGGTCCAGCTCGAAGCGCGGCAGGAGCACGAGCTTCAGCCCCTTGTAGACGCCGACGCCCATGATCGCACCCAGCCCATAGGAGTGGAAGAAGGGGAGGACGGCCACGATCCCCTCGTGCCCCTCCTCGATCCCCGTGAACCACGCCGCCGTCTGGGCGGCGTTGGCCACGATGTTGAGGTGGGTGAGCATCGCGCCCTTGGACAGCCCCGTCGTGCCGCCCGTGTAGACGAGCGCGGCCACGTCCTCCTTCGGGTCGACCTGGGCCGGCGGCACGTCGGGATAGCTGCCCTTCATCAGGTCGGCCCACCACGTCACTTCGGCGTCCTGAGGGACCGGCGGCCAGCGACGCCCCTCATGCTTCGCCTCTCGCCTCTGCTTCAGGGGAGCCAGCTTGTTGATGGGGAAGCCCAGGTAGTCCCCGACCTTCCCCACGATCACCTTCCGGAAGGCGACCTCCGTCTGGGCCGCCTCCACCAGCGGATACAGCAGGTCGAGGGCGATCAGGATCTCGACCCCCGCGTCGTTCAGCTGGTGCACGAGCTCCCGCTTCGTGTAGAGGGGGTTGTTCCCCACGGTGACCGCCCCCAGGCGCTGGATCGCGAAGTGGGCCACCACGAAGTGCGGGGAGTTCGGGAGGAGGAGGCCCACCCGATCGCCGCGCTTCACGCCGAGCGAGGCGAGGGCGCGCGACATCTGCTCGACCTCGTCCAGCAGCTGGCGATAGGTCAGCGTCCTCGCCATCGGGGCGACGGGGAAGGCCACGGCCGGACTGTCCGGGAAGCGCTGGACGGTGCGCTCCAGCATCTCGAAGGCCGACATCTCGGGGTAGGGCTGAAGCGTGTGGGGAACGCCCTGCGCGTACAGGTCGAGCCAGGGGCGAGGGCGCTCCGTCCTGTCGTTCGCCATCGGTGGCGCACCTCCTCATCGCGGAGACCCACATCATTCCACAGGGCGCTGCGGACGGGCCAGCGGGGTCTTGCCGGGGCGGCGCGGGCGGCCCTAGGGTGACCCCGTGGACGATCCGATCGAGGCCCTCCGGGGGGCCGCCCGCGCCGCCCTCCCGCCCGTCGAGGGAGAGGTCCGCCTCCCGGGCCTCGGGGCTGCGGTCGAGATCCGTCGGGACCGCTGGGGCGTGCCTCACATCTACGCCGACCACCTGACCGACCTCTGGACCGCGCAGTCGTACGTGATGGCCTCCGAGCGGCTCTTCCAGATCGAGCTGGCCTACCGGCTCGGGCTGGGGCGCCTGTCGGAGCTCTTCGGGGAGCTCACGCTCTCGATGGACCGGTTCGTGAGGACCCTCGGCTGGAACCGGGCCGCGGCGGAGCACGCGGCGGCCTGGGACGACCTCTCGCTCGAGATGGCCGCGGCCGGCGCCGCCGGCGCCCGGGCCTGGCTCGAGGCGATGCCGGCCAAGCCCGTCGAGTACGTCGTGCTCGGCGTCGACCCCTGGCTCCCCGACCAGGACGAGGCCGCGCTCGCCGGCGCCGGCGCGGCCGTGTACGTCGCCTGGTCGCTCTCCCGGGCCTGGGACAACGACCTCCTGCGGGCGGAGATCGCCGAGCGCTTCGGGGTCGAGGCGATGCGCGCGCTCTTCCCGGACGCGCTCCCCGAGCCCGAGGCCGTCCGCGCGGCCAAGGAGGCCACCGATCCGCGGCTGGCGATGCTGCGGAACGCGATCCTCGCCCCCTCCGGTGAGGGCTCGAACGCGTGGGTCGTGGCGAGCTCGCGATCCGCGACCGGCGCCCCCCTGCTGGCGAACGACCCCCATCTCGTGGTCCAGGCCCCGTCCGCCTGGTTCGAGGCGCACCTGGTCGGGCCGGGCGTCGACGTGGCCGGCGTGACGTTCCCCTTCACGACCGGCATCGTGATCGGTCACAACGACCGGATCGCGTGGGGGTTCACGAACTCCGAGGGGGACGTCCAGGACCTGTATCTCGAGCGGCTCTCCGAGGACGGGGCGTCGGCGAAGCACCTCGACGACTGGGAGCCCGTGACCGTGGTCCGGGAGGAGATCGGGGTGCGGGGGCGGGCCGAGCCGGAGGTCCTGGAGGTGCGCGAGACGCGCCACGGTCCCCTCGTGGGCTCGTACATGGTGGGGATCGCCTCCCCCCGGGTGATCCAGGGAGGGATCCGACGACCGTACGCCCTCCGGTGGGTGGGAGCGGAGGGCGCGATCGAGCCCTCCACGATCCACCGGCTCGACACCGCACGCTCGTGGGAGGAGTTCCGAGCGGCCGTCGCGCGCTGGCACTGCCCGGGCCAGAACATGGTCTACGCAGACGTGGAGGGGAACATCGGCTACCAGCTCACCGGTCGGTACCCGGCGCGGCGGGCGGGCGACGGAAGCCTCCCCGTGCCCGGCTGGACCGACGAGCACGAGTGGGACGGTTGGATCCCGTTCGACGAGCTGCCCAGGGCCTTCAACCCGGAAGCCGGGTTCGTGGTCACGGCGAACAACCCCCCCGGCGGCGACGGCCAGTCCTCCCTCGGCGTCGACTTCCTCCCGCCCTACCGCGCCCGCCGGATCGCGCAGCTGCTGACGGCTCGTCCCCGCCACGACCGAGAGAGCTTCGCTGCGATCCAGGCCGACACGCGGTCGCTGCTCGCTCCCGAGATCCTGCGGCACCTCCTGGCGATCGAGGCCCGGGACGAGCGGCAGACGGAGGCGCTCGGGCTGATGATCGAGTGGGACCAGGATCTCGGGCGCGACTCGGCCGCCGCTGCGATCTACGAGTCATGGTGCACTCACCTCGCCGCCCGGATCCTCCGGCCGAGGCTGGGCAGGGAGCTCTTCGAGCACTACTTCGCTCGCCGCCAGTGGACGAACGGCTTCCACTACCGGGCCCTCCCCGAGCTCCTCGCCTATCCCACGGCGCGCTGGTTCGGCGAGGATGGGGCCGCCGCCCGCGACGACGTGGTCCGCGCCGCGCTGGACGAAGCGCTGACCGAGCTCACCGATCGGCTGGGCGAGCCCATGACGGACTGGCGCTGGGGGGCCGTGCACAGGGCTCGGTTCGCGGGCCGCCTGGCCGCGGCGCCCGGGCTCGGCGAGCTCTTCACCGTCGGCGAGGTCGAGCTGGGAGGCGACGAGCAGACCGTGGCTCAGGCCCACTTCGAACCCGGGGCTCCCTACGAGGCGGTGGTGGTCCCGAGCTGGCGGCAGATCGTCGACCTGTGGGACCTCGACGCGTCGGTCGGTGTGCTCACCCTCGGGCAGTCGGGGAACCCGGAGAGCCCCCACTACCGCGACCAGCTCCCGCTGTGGGCGTCGGGGGAGCACCATCCGATGCCGTTCACGCGCGACGCGGTCGAGCGGGCCACGGCCTCCGTCCTGCGCCTGGTCCCCTAGCCCTGGTCGAGGGCGATGCGGATCCGCTTGAAGGCCTTGCCCTTGCTCTCGGTCTTCGTCACGCGGACCCGGCCCACCTCGCCGGTCGATCGGACGTGGGTGCCGCCGTCGGCCTGTCGGTCGATCCCCTCGATGTCGATCACGCGGATCGGGTCCACCGAGTCGGGGATGAGGTTCACCTTCGTCCGGATCAGGTCGGGGTCCTGGAGGGCCTCGGCCCGAGGCAGGAACCGGACGTGGACCGGACGATCCTCGGCCAGGGCCGCGTTCAGCTTCTCCTCGACCTCGCGGCCGAACTCCGCGCTCATCTCGCCGAGCTCGAAGTCCATGCGGGCGGCCCCCTCATCCATGTTGCCCCCGGTCACCTTGGCGTCGTAGTCGCGCCAGATCAGGCCCGACAGCGCGTGCAGGGCCGTGTGGATGCGCATCAGACGGTGACGGCGCTCCCAGTCGATCGTGGCAGTGACGGCCGTCCCCGGCGCCGGCGCGTCGCCCTCGACCTCGTGCAGCACCCGGCCCTCGCGCCTCACCGTGTCGACCACCCGGACCTCTCCCCCGTCCCAGCGCAGGGCGCCGGTGTCGCCGGGCTGTCCGCCTCCCCGCGCATAGAAGACGGTCCGATCGAGGACGACCCCGTCGTCCCCGGATCCCACGACGGTGGCCCGGGTCTCTCGTGCGTACGCGTCGGTGGCCGCGATCTCCTCGGTCACGGGCGAAGGCTAGAACATCCCGCCGCCGGGGACGAAGCGGCTGACGTCGAGGAGGTAGAAGAGCGCGAACACGAGGATCACGACGGTGGCGGCGAGGACGACCCAGTAGAGGACCGCCAGCAGGGGGTTGCCGGGGCTCCGTCGGCGGAGGAAGCGGATCATCCGGGCGCCTCCGGATCCGGCGGCGGGTCGACTTGCACGGCCCGGACGATCAGCCGCCTCGCAGCCGAGAACCGCGGCTCGCACGTGGTCAGCGTCAGCGACGGCCCACGGGTCCGATCCAGGACCTCCGACTGGCTGGGAAGGACGACCCGCGTCCAGAGCACCTCGTACGCGAACTCGCCCCCGCTCGTCCGGAGGAAGATCTCGTCGCCCGGGGTCAGCTCGTTCAGCGACCAGAACGGCTTGCCGTAGGTGGTCCGGTGTCCGGCGATCCCCACGTTGCCGCCATCACCCGGCATCGGCGTCCGAGGGTAGTGCCCGGGGCCCTTCTTGAGGTCCTCGAGCCCGACCCCCTCCACCACCACGGCGTCGAGGTCGATCCGGGGGATCCGAAGGATCGCCACCCCTCTGCCGGGAACCGGACGGACATCCCGGTTCGGGCCCGCCACCTGGAGGCGTCGTCCGAGGTCCTGGCGGAGCGCGTCCTGGTGCCGCCCCGTGATGACGTCGGTGACGAAGAGCTCGTAGACGACGAAGAGCGCCACGAGGACGCCGGCGGCCGGACCTGGGCGGGGCTTCCACCGTCATGCCGCCGGCGCCGCCGTCGCCAGCTCCCTCACCCCGCGCCCCACGGGCACGACCAGGGAGCCTCGCTCGATCTCGAGGGCGAGACCGAAGGCGCGCACCGCCTCGTGCAGGCGCCGCATCCCCGGGCTGTCCTCCAGGGATCGCTCCAAGGCCTCGGGATCGCCGATCGCCCGGATCTCGTAGGGCGGGCTGTGCACGACACCGTGCAGCAGCAGGGTGTTGCCCGCGCAGCGGACGGCTGAGAGGCTCGACAGCCGCTCCCCGTTGATGGCCACGGCCTCTGCGCCGCCGGCCCAGAGCGCGTTCACCACGGTCTGGAGGTCCCGCTCGTGGACGATGAGGTCGTTGGGGTCCCCGGTCGCGGAACGGGAGGCCGAGGAGTCGTCGAGGACGACCGTGATCCCCGGACCGCGGAGCGGCGCCGCGCCGGCGGCCACCGCCAGTGCCTCCGCCTCGGCCCGGAGCTCCCCGATCGCGGCGCTCGTCTCGCCGCTGCTCGCCTCCCGGATCCGAGCCTCGAGGTCCCCCACCTCCTGGCGCAGCTGCCGCACCCGCCCGTCCTGCTGCTCGATCAGGTCGACGATCTCGAGACGCGAGGACTCGCGCCCCGGAACCGCCTGAGGCTGAGCCGCCGCCAGCACCGCGAGGAAGCCCAGGACCCCGGCGGCGAGTGGCATCGCGAAGCGGGAGCCGGGCCGGTCCATGCGGCTATGATAGGTGCCGTCCCGACGGAAAGGAGCCGGGTGCCCAAGTCGAAGTCGAAGCGCCGCAGGTACCAGCCCCCCAAGCCGCCCAAGCCGAAGCCCAGCCCCACCTGGTTCGGGATCCTCGTCCTGACCCTCCTGTTCGTCGGGGTCCTGATGATCGTGCTGAACTACCTGGGCTTCCTGCTCCCCGGATCGCCGAACAACACCTACCTCTGGGTCGGGCTCGGCCTCATCGCCGTGGGCTTCGCTTTGGCCACGCAGTGGCGCTGACCTGGGCTTTCGTGCCCCCCCGGGCGTTTTCCACACCGCTTCTCCACATTGTGGAACGAATCACATGGGCGTGATTTGATGCCCGTCTACGAATTCCGCTGCGAGGACTGCGGCGCCTCCCTCGAGCTGGTGCGCCCGATGGGGCGGACCGAGCCCCCCGGCTCCTGTCCCGCCTGCGGGGGATCGCGGATGCGCCGTCGCTGGAGCCGCGTGGGCGTCCGGTTCGAGGGATGGGGCTTTTCCAGGACCGACGCCCTGCTCCCGGAGGACCGGCGCGCCCGGCGCGACTACAAGGATCTGAAGCGGAAGGCCGACGAGATCGCGGAGTCCTAGGCCAGCGGCGCCGGCCGCTGCTCGACCCGCATCGTCTCTCCGCAGTGTCGGGGCACCTGGAGCTCCCCGAGCTTCTCGACCCGGAACTCGGTTCCGCACTCGCCGCAGACGAAGTAGACGTCGAGCTCCTCCACGTCCTCGACGGGTACCTCCCTGACGAGGTCGCGGTTGCGGCCGATCGCCGACAGGATCCAGACCCCGATGCCGGCGATCCCCACCGCGAGCAGGATCGCGATCGCCAACCGCACGAGCTCAGTCAACCACGAGGCGCTCGATGATGGTGGCGTTGGCCAGGCCGCCGCCCTCGCACATCACCTGGAGCCCGTACCGACCCTCGCGCCGCTCGAGCTCGTGCAGCATCGTGGTCATCAGCCGGCCGCCCGAGGCTCCCAGCGGGTGCCCGAGCGCGATCGCTCCGCCGTTCGAGTTGACGCGGGCCTCGAACCAGTCGTCGGGGATCTCGAGCTCCTGCTTCCACGCCAGCACTACGGAGGCGAAGGCCTCGTTGATCTCCAGCACGTCGACGTCCTCGAGAGAGAGCCCCCCGGACGCGAGCACCTTCCGCGTGGCCTCGATCGGCCCGGTCAGCATCGTGATCGGGTCCACCCCCGACAGCGAGAAGGCGTGGAACCGAGCCCGCGGCCTCAGGCCGAGCTCCTCGGCCTTCTCCCGGGAGGCGATCACGATCGCCGCGGCCCCGTCCGAGATCTGCGAGGAGTTCCCCGCCGTCACCACGCCGTCCTCCTTGAAGGGCGTCGGGAGCGTGGCCATCTTGTCCAGGTCCACCTCGAATCGGACCCCCTCGTCGTGCTCGAAGAGCTCGGTCTCCCCCTCGGTGCCGACCTCGATCGGGTGGATCTCGTCCTGGAAGCGGCCGTCCTTGATGGCCTTCGCGGCGAGCTCGTGGCTTCGGGCGCTGAACTCGTCGAGCTCCCCCCGCGAGAGGTTCCAGCGCTCGGCGATGATCTCCGCGGAGACACCCTGGGGCACGAGGCGTCCGTCGTAGCGATCGAGGAGCCGCTGGCTGAACGGGAATCCCGGCCCCTGCTCCATCGTCACGCCCATGGGGACGCGGGTCATGTGCTCGATCCCCGAGGCGATCACGAGGTCGTAGGCGCCGGCCATCACGCCCTGCGCCGCGAAGTGGGCCGCCTGCTGCGAGGAGCCGCACTGACGATCCACCGTGACCGAGGGCACCTCCTCCGGGAGGCCCGCGGCCAGCCAAGCGTTCCGCGCGATGTTGATCGCCTGCTCCCCCGTCTGCGAGACGCAGCCCGAGATGTGGTCCTCGACCCGGGGGGGGTCGATGCCTGAGCGCTCCAGCGCCGCGCTCAGCACCTCAGCCAGGAGGTCCACGGGGTGCCAGCCCGAGAGCTTCCCGCCTCGGCGCCCGACGGGCGATCGGACGGCCTCGACGATCACGGCTTCGCGCATGTGTGGTCCCTCCCTCGGGCCGAATACCTACTCGTCAGTAGCCTTCAAGCCTACGCCCGGGCCCCCTGACCGTCAACGCCGCCCGGCTTTCAGGATCCCAAGGTACTCGCCGGCTATGCTCCAGCGATCAAGCCCGCGCGAGGAAGAGGGAGGGCCGGTGGCGCATCACCAGCGACCAGACGCCCTTCAGCGACCCGGTCGTCACCTTCGTTCATTTCGGCAAGGGGCGAACCGTACGTCCGGCCCTCCAGATCGGGCCGACCGCCGGTACCGACGGCATCCTCACGGCCTTCCCTCTGCGCCTCGGTCCCAGGCAGACCGCGTACCTGCTGTTCTTCGTCGAGCTGTCCGGGGATGACGCGGACGCGAAGGCCAGCGTGAGGAAGTTCAACAAGAAGCGGCTCACCAGCGCCCTCTGGCGGGTCTGGGCCCCAAGGTGCGGCAGCGCATCCTGAACTGGGATCTGACCTGAGGGATGGGCCGCCGCCTCGCTCCGCGAGGCGCCGGCCCCCATCCTGCCCCCGTTACGCGGGTCCTACGGCCCTCTTCGCACGCGCCCTCGCGCTCTAGCGTGGAGGCGTGGGTCGTCGCGCGCTGCTCGTCGCCGGGCTCCTCGTTGCCGTCATGTCGGCGGCCGACTTGGCTGTGGCATCCACCGGCGAGGAGGAACCACCTCCGATCGAGATCGATATCACCGCGCTCCCGAACCCCTTCTCGCCCAACGGGGACGGCCGCCGAGACGAGGCCGTGATCGCCGTGACGAGCTCGGCCGCTGGCTCGGTCACGGTGTCGATCCAGGACACGGCCGGCGAGACGTGGCGCGCGTGGCCGGAGCTGCTCCTTCCCGAGCCGGGGTCCGTGGAGGTCGTGTGGCGGGGACGGTCGGGGGAGGTGCGTGCCCCCGACGGCCGCTACGAAGTCGTGGCCGTCATCGCGACGGAGGAAGGCGCGACCGCCACCGGCGCCACAAGGCTCGTGCTCGACAGGCAGCCGCCCCGCCTCCGCCGCCTCCGCGTTCGGCCCGATCCCCTCACGACCCACCGGTGGCTCGTGATCCGGTTCATGGGGCGGGATCGCGCCCCCAGAATCCGCACGGAGCTCCGCATCGAGGATGCCCTCGGGACGATCGGGAAGCAGGCGGTGCAGAAGCCCCCCGGCCCGACGCGCGTGCGCTGGAGGGCCCGCTATCGGAGCGGGAAGCGCCTCTACCCGGGCAACTACCGGCTGGGCGTCCGGCTGTGGGACGACGCCGGGAACGTGTCCCGACGGCGGTGGGTCCCATGGCGGGTCCATCGCAACGTGGGCGGGCGCGTCTATCGTCGCCTCGAGGGCACCGGACGGCGGGTGGCCCTGACGTTCGACGACTGCGGGAACACCTCAGCCTGGGGCAGCATCCTCAGGACCCTCCACGCGAAGAACGTCGAGGCGGCGTTCTTCTGCGGGGGAGGAGCCGTCCGGGGGAATCCCAGCCTGGCCCGACGCACGGTCCGGGACGGGCACACGCCCGGGTCGCACGCCCTGGACCACGCGATCCTGACGGGGCACGACCCCTCGTTCACCAGCTCGCGGGTGCGGGCCGACCGCCGAGCATGGTGGCAGGTCGCCAGGCGCACCTCGGCCCCCTACCTCCGCCCGCCCTACGGCGCCTGCAACGCGTCAGTGGTGGAGGGGGCCGCCGCGGCCGCGGCCCCTCGCGTCGTGATGTGGGACGTCGACCCCCAGGACTGGCGGAGCCCCGGCGTGTCGGAGATCAGACGTCGGGTGTTGTCGGCGGCGCGGCCGGGCAGCATCATCCTGCTGCACACGGGAGATCAGACGGCCGCCTCGATCGGATCGATCGTGGACGGCCTGCGGGCCAGGAACCTCGAGCCCGTCGGCCTCTCGGCCCTCTTCAGGGCTGCGGGGATGCACTGACTCACTCCCAGGCCATGATCCCGCACTCCTCGCACATCGTGGCGAGGTGCCAGAGATCCCCCACGATCTCCGATGCTGGCGGGAAGTCGTGCCCCAGGACGGGGTAGGACTCCCACGCCGCCGCGTACCGGTCGGCCACCAGGATCGTGGGGAGCGCGCCCTCCGGTCCGAGGAACCTCCGACTCGCGTCGCCATCTCCATCCACGAAGACCGGGAGAGCCGAGGGCGCCGGCTCACGGAGCACGGCGAACGCGCATGCGCCCGTCAGCCGAATCTCGCTCTCCGCCTCCGCGAGCCCGGCAGCGAACCGCTCGCAGGCTTCGCACGCCAGATGGAGGAAGCAGAGGACCAGCGCCGTCCTGCCGCGGAAGTCCCAGACGCGGACCTCCCCGCCGGTGGCCGCGTCGATCAGGGGCGTGCCGGGAAGCACCTCCCCGCGGGCCAGCGTCGTTCCGGGAAGCGTCGTCACGATCCCCATGCTAGCGGCCTATGGTGGCCCCATGGGAGCCTCGTGCATGATGTGCGGCCGGGCGACCTACGATCCCGACAAGCGCGAGCGTCCGTGGGCGAGGGGTGTGGCAGGCGGCCGGCTCGTGCTCATCTGCCCGCGCTGTCAGACCGAGCGCCCGGACTGGCCCCGCCGCCTCGACACGTGCGGCGCGTGCGGAAGCACCCGCCTCTCGATCACGTTGGGCGAGGTGATCTGCCGGGCCTGCGACCACTCGACTCCCGCCGCGTGACCTACCAGCCGCAGCACGGCTCGATGTAGCGACACGTCGGGCACCGGTAGTGGGCGTGCTCCGGCTCCATCGCCTCGCCGCACACGGGGCACGGGAGGCGCTTCGACTCAGGCTCGCAGAAGGCGGCCTCTCTCGCCTCCCCGTCCGTCACGAGGCCGCTTCGAACGCTTCCCTCAGCCACTCGCTCACCTCGTCGTCCATCTCATCTGGATCGTGCACCTCCAGGTGATGCATCCAGAGTCCGGGCCTAGGCTCCACCACCTCCTTGAGTCGGGGAGACCGGTCGCGCCTCGGGAGCGCGAACGAGAGCACGACCTCTGCCGCCGGATCGCGGAGCCAGCGCCCGGGCATCCAGAGCCACGCGAACCCTCGGCGCCTGCGAAAGGCGACCTCGCTCCTCGAGACGCCGATCGTCGCCGGGCCGGTCGCCTCGACCGTCCTGCGGACCCAGCGGAAGATCTTCAGCGCCTCCGGATGCCCCTCGAAGTACTCCTCGGGGGTCTGCAGGTCAGAACGCTCGGCCATCCGCCCGAACCTACCCGGCGTCACCGCCCGGATCACGCACCCTTGGTAGCGTAGGCGACCGATGAGGGACATCGGACTGGCCGGACTGGCCGGCGCCGGGAAGTCCACCCTGTTCACCGCCCTGACCCATACGGGCACCGCCGGTGGACGCTCGAACCAGGCCGTCGTCCCGGTGCCCGACCCGCGGCTGGAGGTCCTGGCCGAGATCGAGGGGTCGGCGCGGATCGTCCCGGCTCAGGTGCGATTCGTCGACGTCCCCGGCGGGCTCTCGTCCCAGGCGATCGTCACGCTCCGCCAGGCCGACGCCCTCGCGATCGTGCTGGCCGCCTTCCACGCCGCGGCGGATCCCCCGGCCGACCTCGGGACGATCCGCGCCGAGCTCATGCTGGCCGATCTGGCCAACGTCGAGACCGGCCTGGAGCGCGCCGAGCGTAAGGCCAAGGGGAGGGACGAGGAGGCGCTCGCTGACCTCGACCGTCTCTCGCGGGCCCGCGCCCTCCTCGAGGGAGAGCGTCCGCTGCGCGAGGGGGAATGGTCGGACGACGACCTGATGGCGATGCGTGGATACGGGTTCCTCACGCTGAAGCCGTGGATCGTGGTGGCCAACCTGGAGGAAGGGGCCGACCTGCCCCCGGGTCTCCCGGAGGGAGCCGTCGCCGTTTACGCCGCGATCGAGGCCGAGGTGGCCGCGATGGACCCCGAGGAAGGCGCAGCCCTCCTCCGGGAGTTCGGGGTCGAGGAGCCCGGCCTTCAGAAGCTGATCCGGGCCGCGTACGACGCGCTCGATCTCATCACGTTCCTCACGACCGGAGAGGACGAGACGCGGGCCTGGCAGGTTCGTCGGGGGGCGCTCGCGCCCGAGGCGGCCGGGCAGATCCACACGGACCTCGAGCGCGGCTTCATCCGGGCCGAGGTCGTGGCCTACGAGGATCTGGTCGCGGCTGGGTCGATGAAGGCGGCCAAGGACCGCGGCCTCGTCCGGACCGAGGGCAAGGCCTACGAGGTGCAGGAGGGGGACGTGCTCAACATCCTCTTCGCGGTGTGAAGCCCGGGATCCGGCCCGCCACCGCAGGCGATGCGGAGGCGGTAGCGAGCCTCGCGACGCAGCTCGGCTACCCGGCGACCGCGGACGAGATCGTGGAGCGTTTGGCCGGGCTGCCTTCCCACCACACCGTGTTCGTGGCCGAGATGGAGGGCGCGGTCGTGGGGTGGATCCACGTCCAGGAGTCCCGCTTGGTCGTGGAGCGCCTCCGGGCAGACATCACCGGCCTCGTCGTGGAGGAAGCGGCCCGCCGCGGAGGCGTGGGGCGGCTGCTCGTGGAAGCGGCCGAGCGGTGGGCGGCCGATCGCGGTGCCGACCGGATCCGGGTCCGTTCCAACGTGATCCGCGAGGACGCCCACGCCTTCTACCCGTCGCTGGGATTCGAGATCGCGAAGACCTCCACGGTCTTCGAGAAAGACCTGGGATGACTGCTCGCTCTGCCTTCCCGTAGGAAACCTTCCCGGTGGAGACGATCGGATTCGAACCGACGACCTCCTGCTTGCAAAGCAGGCGCTCTACCAACTGAGCTACGTCCCCGTTCCCACTAGTCTAGCCCCCGACGAGATGGGCCAACCTGAAGGAACCTTCAGGGCCGCTTCAGGAGAGGTCCATGCCCGGGGGCGACGATCACCGTGTCTGACGAGAAGGAGGCACGGATGAGGTATCTGACGAGAACGGTGGTGGTGGTCGGGGCGCTGCTGGCCCTCACCGCCTGCGGCGGCGACGGCGATGACGCGGGCGGCGGCCCGGGCGAGGCCTCGCTCTCGATGGTGGAGAACGCCTTCCAACCGGCCGACCTCACGGTGGCGGCAGGAGGCGAACTCTCCGTCTCGAACGACGGCCAGGCGGTCCACAACATCACGATCGAGGGCACCTCGATCGACGAGGACGTCGACGCCGGCCAGAGCACGACTATCACGATCGACGCGGAGCCCGGCGAGTACACGATGTTCTGCGGGTTCCACCGCGCGGCCGGGATGGAGGGCACGGTGACGGTCCAGTGAGGCGCTCGCTCGCGATCATCGGCATGGCACTCGTGCTCGGGGCGGCCGCCTGCGCCCCCTCCGAGCCGGCCGCCGAGAACGTCCGGCTGGGGAGCGAGGAGAGCTCCCCGGGGTCGGGATCCGGATCGGGTTCGTCCCAGAGCTCTCCGAAGCGGGTCGACCCCCGGCGGGACGGCTTCGAGGTCGGCCTCGGTGAGTGGGCTGTGACCCTGGAGGCGGCGGCGATCCGCCCCGGACCGGTCACGTTCGTGGTCCACAACGGCGGGACGATGGTGCACGGCTTCGAGATGGAGCTCGAGAACGTCGACGACGGGTTCAAGGTCGAGACGGAGACGTTCGGCCCGGGCGAGACCGTCACGCTCGACCTGGATCTCGCCCCAGGCCTCTACAAGGTCGAGTGCCTGATCGACGGCCACGACGACCTGGGCATGGAGGCCCTCCTCGAGGTGCGTCCCGACGCCCCGAAGGTGCCGCAATCTCGGCCTTCGGCCGATGCGAGCGCCGTCTCCATCCGGGGCTTCGCCTTCGACCCGTCCGAGCTCTCGGTCGACTCCGGCCGGGAGCTCACCTGGACCAACGACGACCCGGCCCCCCACACGGTGACCGCGAGGGACGGGTCCTTCGACTCGGGCACGATCGAGCCGGGGCAGTCGTTCTCGGTGACGGTGGACGCCTCGGGGGCGGTCACCTACTTCTGCGAGATCCATCCCACGATGGAGGGGACGATCCGCGTCGGGTGACGTCGCGGCATACTGACGGCATGCCGGTGGGCGTCTACAGGGTGATGGACGGCCGGGGGGGCGCGGCCGGTACGGAATCCTTCCGTACCG
>DASUTW010000154.1:0-3631 GCA_036374395.1 Actinomycetota bacterium | reverse complement strand
GAGCGTGGCCGCGACGAGGGGGACGACGACGATGCCGGCGAAGAACAGCGTGAGGCGAGCGCGCAGGGTCACGGCTGGGCCCCTCGCGCGTTGGCTTCCCGGGATGAGCGACGCGCGCGCATCGGTTGTCTCCCCTTCATTGTCGGCACCCGCTCACCCACGGCTTAATCAGGAGCGACCGTGACCGACGATCCCGTCAAGGCCACCCTCCGTGCGGAGATGCGCCGCGTGCGGGCGGCGATCCCGGAGGGCGAGCGTCGTCGGCGGGGAGAGGCGATCCGAAAGCGGGTCCTCGGCCTGCCCGAGGTCCGGCGGGCCGGATCCGTTCTCGTCTTCGCCTCGTTCGGGTCGGAGGTGCCGACCCGGGACCTCGCCTCCGATCTCCACGCGGCCGGGAAGCGCCTGCTCCTACCCTACCTCTCCGGGGAAGTGATGGAAGTCGCGGAGGTGGGTCCGGACGAGCGGCTCGCCCCGAGCTCCTACGGCCCGGGTGAGCCCGAGCGGAGGGTGCGCGCCGACCCGGCGGGGATCGACGTCGTGATCGCCCCGGGGCTGGCGTTCGACCGCAGGGGGAACCGGCTGGGGTACGGGGGCGGCGCGTACGACCGCTTCCTGGCCCGGGTCCGTCCGGAGGCCCTGGTGGTGGGTGTGGCCTTCGCGGAGCAGGTCGTCGAGGAGGTGCCGGCCGGCCCCAGCGACGTCCCCGTGCATCTCATGGTGACCGATCGCGAGGTGATCGACGCCCGGCGCGAGTGAGCGGCTCGCTCCGCCCCCTATAATCGCTGGGCCATGCCGACCTACGAGTACGAGTGCAGGGAGTGCGGTCACCGCTTCGAGGTGAACCAGCGCATCTCGGACGATCCGCTCGTCGAGTGCGAGGTCTGCGGCGGACCTCTGCGGAAGCTCTTCCACCCGGTCGGCATCGCCTTCAGGGGCTCGGGGTTCTACGTGACCGACAACCGTGGGTCGCGGGCGAAGGCGCCCTCGAGCGACGGCAAGAAGCCCGAGAAGAAGGCCGAGAGCGCGACCTCGGAGTCGAAGGAGAAGACGGCCTGAGCACGATCGGGATCTTCGGGGGATCCGGGTTCTACTCGCTCCTGGAGGATGCTCGCGAGGTCGAGGTGGACACCCCCTACGGGAAGCCCTCGGCCCCGTTCACGGTGGGCGAGATCGGGGGGCGCGAGGTCGCGTTCCTCCCTCGGCACGGGCGGAAGCACCAATTCCCGCCCCACAAGGTGCCGTACCGGGCGAACCTCTGGGGGATGAAGGAGCTGGGGGTGGAACGGGTGGTGGGACCGTGCGCGGCGGGCTCGCTCCAGGCGCACGTGAAGCCGGGCCACTTCGTGCTGTGCGACCAGCTCGTGGACCGGACCAGCGGGCGGGCGGACACCTTCTACGACGGGCCCGAGACGACCCATGTCTCGTTCGCGGACCCCTACTGCCCGACGATGAGGGAGGTGGCGTTCGAGCAAGCGCGGGATCAAGGGATCGAGATCCACGACCGGGGCACGGTGGTGGTGATCCAGGGGCCCCGCTTCTCCACGCGCGCGGAGTCCGCCTGGTTCCAGTCCGAGGGCTGGGAGGTCATCAACATGACCCAGTACCCCGAGGCCGTGCTGGCCCGTGAGCTGGAGCTCTGCTTCCTCAACATCTCGCTGATCACCGACTACGACGTGGGAGTGGAGGGCGAGGACGTCGAGCCCGTGACCCATGAGGCCGTGATCCAGGTGTTCGAGGAGAACATCGAGAAGCTGAAGGAGCTGCTGCACCGGATCGTGCCCGAGCTCCCCGAGGCCCGCGACTGCCCCTGCGCCACCGCGCTCGAGGGCGCCAGGTTCGAGCCATAGGCGTTCGTGTCGGTGGGGGGCGCTAGGCTCCCCGGACGTCTCCCAGCCTCCCCCTCGGAGGAGGGCTCATGCGCAGGAAGCTCCCCCGGTCGGCCGTCGCGCTCGCGCTGGCGGCGGTGGTGGTCGGGGCGGGGACCACGGTCGCGCTGAGAGGACGGCTGGCCGCCCTCGAGGCGAGAGCCGGAGCCGCCGGCGACCTGCGGCTGGCGGTGGTGGCCGCTGCGGACCTGCCTCGGGGAGCCCGGATCGAGCCCGGACACTTGGAGACCGTGGAGATGCCCGCGGCGCTCCTCCCATCCACCGCGCTGACGTCCGAGCGTCAGGCGATCGGGGCGACGCTCGCGGGCGACGTGGCCGAGGGCGAGGTCCTGACGGAGGCCCGGGTCGCCCGCGCCGGCCCGATCGCCGCGCTCGTCCCCGAAGGGTTCCGAGCGATGGGAGTGACGGTGGCGATCGCGCCCGGTCTGCTCGCCCCCGGCGACCGCGTGGACGTGCTGGCCGTCACTCCGGGAAGGCCGTTCGCGGAGCCGCTGGCCTCGGGGGCAGAGGTGCTGGCGGTCCGGGAGACGTCGCTGGCCGAAGCGTCCGTGGCGACGGTGGTGCTGCTCGTCACGTCGGGGCAGGCCTCCGAGCTTGCGGCCGGGCGGGCCGGGGCCGAGTTGACCCTGACGGTGCTGCCGGCGGGGGAGGTCACCATGAGCGGCTAGACTCCCCGCATGCTTCGAGCCCTGATCCTGGGGGCGGTCCAGGGGCTGACGGAGTTCCTCCCGATCTCGTCCTCCGGACACCTCGTGCTCGTGCCCTTCGTCCTGGGATGGGACGGGGGGACGGGGTTCCAGCGAGGGGTGTCCTTCGACGTCGCCGTTCCTCTGGGGACCGCCCTGGCGGTCGTCGTCTACTTCCGGCGGGAGCTGTGGGCCATCATCTCGGGAACCGTGCGGGTGGTGGCCCGCCGCGACCGCGGGGACGACCGGGACCAGGCGCGGCTGGCCCTCCTGCTGGCGGTGGGGTCGATCCCCGCGGCCGCGGCGGGCCTCCTCCTGGAGGGCTTCTTCGTCGACCTGTTCGAGGAGCCGCCGATCGCGGCCCTGCTCCTCCTGGTCACGGCGGGGCTCCTGCTGACGGGCGAGGCGATCCACGATCGGCAGGGGGAGCCGCGGAGGGGGCTGGCCGACCTGCGGATGGCCGACGCGCTCACGGTGGGGGCCTTCCAGGCGCTGGCCATCGCTCCCGGCATCAGCCGCTCGGGCGCCACGATCGTGGCGGGCCTCGGGCGGCGGCTGGAGCGGGACGCGGCCGCCCGCTTCTCGTTCCTCCTGGCGCTGCCCGCCATCGTGGGGGCGGGCATCCTGAAGATCCCCGACTTCCCGGCGGGGACCGACCTCGGGCCGGTGATCGGCGCGATGATCGTCTCCGCCGGGGCCGGGTTCGCCGCGATCGCCTTCCTTCTCCGCTACCTGCGGACGAGGACCCTCCGACCCTTCGCCGTCTACTGCGTCCTGGCCTCGGCCGTCGCCCTCACGGTCTGGCTCGTGCGCTGACGCTCAGGCCGGCGGCGGCGGCTCCTGGGGCCTCGTGGGGGGCGGGGCTTCCGGGGGCGGAGGCGGAGCCCCACCCGGCGGCGGCCCGGTCGGCGGCGGCGGAGTCCCTCCCGGAGGCGTCGCGGGCGGGGGCGGCGCCGCGAACTCCGTCGGCTGCCTCGGGGCAGCCATGGCCCACCCCGCGAGCGCGGCCGCGACGATGAAGAAGGCCAGGGCCAGCCACCACCCGATCTCGAAGCTCAG
>DASUTW010000153.1:0-3732 GCA_036374395.1 Actinomycetota bacterium | reverse complement strand
TCGAGTACCGGAGCCCCGAGCACCCGCCGGGCTGGACCGCCACGCGCAGAGCCGCCTCGGCGCCCTCCTGGTCCAGGAGCTCCCTGACCTTCTGCGCCGCCGCTTCCGTGAGCTCGATCGACATGACCTGACGATTATACCCGGGGACCCGGCCAGGTCAGTCGGTCCGCACGATGCCGTGGCGCACCGCGAAGGCCGCGGCCTCGAGTCGCGAGTGGACCTGGAGCTTCGTGAGGATGTTCTGGATGTGGGTCCGGACGGTGTTCCGGGAGACGTGCAGCTCCTCCATGATCTCCTGGCTGCTGGCCCCCTCCACGAGGAGCTCGAGGACGTCGATCTCCCGCTGGGTGAGCTGGTCGGCGAGGAGGTTGACGTAGACGTCCCGGCTCCCGTTCATCTGGCGGGCGATGGGAAGCGGGAGGACCGCGTGGCCGGCGAGGACCCCCGAGATCGCGTTGATGAGGTCGGGGATCGCGGAGTCCTTCGACAGGCATCCCTGGATCCCCGAGCGCATCGCGGCCTGTCCCAGTACGGGACGCTCGATGGGGATCAGGGCGAGGATCTTCACGCCCGGGACCTCCTCAAGGATCCGCTTGCTCCATTCGATCCCGTCCCTCCCGCTGCGTCCGAGGTCGAGGATGACCAGCTCGGGTCGCTTCTCGCGAACGGCCGAGAAGCCTCCATCGTGACTGGGAGGGACGGTGGCCACGACGTCGAACCCCTCCCAGGACAGGGCCGACTCGATCGCCTGAGCCACGAGCTTCTGGTCGTTCGCGATCAACACGCGAATCCCGTGGAACGGCCGTTCCAGCTCGAGGGCCTGGGCTCCGATGTGCGCCATGAGGAAGATGATAGAACGCGGACCGCGTTCGAGTAACCCCCCAATTGTGACCATTAACCGGTGATTCTTATGCGTGACGCAACGCCTCATCCATATGGACTATGTCCCTCTGCTGACCATGCATGAGGCGCGGAGGCGTATGACGGTGGCACTCGTGTCTGGACACGACGAAGCGGGCGGGGCACTATGCCCCGCCCGCTTCGTCGTGTCCCTCCTCGGTTGTTGCCTACGCCCCGAGCGTTCCTCCCTCGACCGAGGCGTCCGACCACCACGACCCGTCCCGATCCCACACGGTTCGCGACATCATCTGCAGCTCACGCAATCTGCCCAGGTAGCCCTCGAGGCGCTGCATCCGAGCCAGGCGCTCGGACGGGGCGAGTGGCGTGGCGTCGACGGGGGCCTCGGTGACGATCCGCAGAGCGAGCCGAAGCTCCTCCTCGGCCCTCTCCAGATGGATCCTGCTCCGGACGATGGCCGTCGCCGCCCGATTGATGGTCAGGGGGGCCTCCATGGTCTCCTCCGGATCGCTCATGAGCCCGGGACCTCCGTTCGCAGGTCGACGACCTCCGATCGGTCCGGGACCCAGCGCTGGATGCGCCCCACGGCGTCAGCAACCCGGTGCACGTCCTTCTCCATCATCCCGTTCCACAGCGGAAGGGTCAGGACGCGGTCGCTGGCCAAGTCGGTCGCGGGAAGGCCGCCGTTCGTGTCCGCGAGGCCCCCGTACGCCTGCATGCGGTGCACGGGCGGCGCGTAGTACCTCCTGGTGTCGATCCCCTCCGCCTCGAGGGCCGTGGCCAGGCCCGAGGGATGGAGGCCGAACGCCCCGGGGTCCACGAGGATCGTGAAGTCCTTGTAGGTGCTCCGTTCGCCGTCCGGCACCGTCGGGAAGGTGACGCCCGGGAGGTCGCCGAGAGCCTGGCGGTAGGCGGCCGCGAGCTCGTTCCGCTCGTCGATCCGGCCGTCGAGCCCGTCCAGCGAGGCCAGCGCCACGGCCGCGTGGAGCTCGGACATCCTGGCGTTGAGGCCCACGAAGAGGCAGTCGTAGTCGCCCGGGTTCCCGTAGTCGCGCCCGATCCTGCACCGCTCGGCGAGGGCATCGTCGTTCGTGGCGATGATGCCCCCCTCCCCCGCCACCAGCACCTTGGTGGGCGACAGGCTGAAGACCTCGGCGTCGCCGAAGCCGCCCACCGGCGTTCCGCTGTGCCGGGACCCGAACGCGTGGGCGGCGTCGAAGAGGAGGCGGAGGCCCCAGTGGTCGGCGATCTCGCGCAGCTCGTCGACGGCGCACGGCGTTCCGTAGACGTGGGTGGCGAGGATCGCCCCGGTTCGGATCCCGACCGCCCGCCGCACCGCGCGGGGCGAGATCGTGAGCGTCTCGGGATCGATGTCGGCGAACACGGGACGGAGGCCGTTCCAGGCCACCGCGTGCACCGTGGCCGCGAACGTGAAGGAGGGGACGATCACGTCGCCCGTGATGCCCGCCGCCCGAAGCGCAAGCATCAGGCCGCTCGTGCACGACGAGACCGCGATGCAGTGGCGCACCCCGAGGTACTCGGCCGCCCGCCGCTCGAGCTCTCGAACCAGGGACGCGTTCGTCAGGACCCCCTCCTCGAGGCTTCCACGGATGTCCTGCAGGATCCGGTCGACGTTGGCGCGGTGGGGGCGCACCAGGGGAAGTCCCTCGGGGAAGGCGGGGGGACCTCCCGCGATCGCCGGTCGCGCCGGATCCGGCCGGGGAAGTTCAACGGTCATCGCTCTCCCTCCTCCATCGAACGAGCGGGGACGGCAATGCGACGTCGCGCCCGCTCGAACCACTCCACGGTCTCGGTCAGGCCCCCACGAAGGTCCATCAGCGGTCGGTATCCGATGAGGCGCTCCGCCATCGAGATGTCGGCCAGCGAGTCCCGGACGTCGCCGGGCCTGGGCGGGGCAAAGGCGGGCTCGATCTCCCGGCCGACGATCCGTCCCAGGATCTGGATCAGCTCCAGGAGCGTCGTGCGTCGGCCGAACCCGACGTTCATCGCCCGGCCCGAGGCCTCGGCGGCGGCCTCGGCGGCCAGCACGCACGCCTGAACCACGTTCCCGATGTAGGTGAAGTCCCGGCTCTGCTCACCGTCGCCGAACACGGTGGGCGACTCTCCCTGGAGGACCTGGTTCACGAACCGAGGGATCACGGCCGCGTACTGCGAAGCCGGGTCCTGGCGCGGGCCGAACACGTTGAAGAAGCGGAGCGCCACGGTCTCGAGGCTGAAGGAGCGGGTGAAGGACCGGCAGTAGGCCTCGCCGGCGAGCTTGGAGGCCGCGTACGGAGACAGCGGGGCGACCGGCATGCCCTCGTGCTTGGGCAGGGTCGGCGTGTCCCCGTAGACGGAGGACGAGGATGCGTAGACGACGCGCCGCGCCCCGGCGTCCCTCGCCGACAGCAGGACCTTCAGCGTGCCCGTCGCGTTCACGTCGTGGGTGGCGACCGGGTCGGCGATGGACCGGGCCACCGAGGGGAGCGCGGCGAGATGGTAGACGACCTCGGTGCCGCGGACCACCGACGCCAGCAGCTCGCCGTCCCTCACGTCCCCCACGACGATGTCGAGGCCCCCATTGAGACCGTCGAGGTTCTCCTGCCGCCCCGTGGAGAGGTCGTCGAGCACCCGCACCGAGGCACCCGCGCCGAGGAGGCACCGCACCAGGTTCGATCCGATGAAGCCCGTCCCGCCCGTGACCAGCACGATCACTGCACCCAGCTCCTCTCCTGCGTCTCCTCGAAGGTACGGCGATATGGCCCCACGCCCACGCTTCAGGGACCGTATGTTCGGCTACCACAGATGTCGTAGGCTCTCAGGGCGTCCCCCAGGGGTCGTTGCAACCTTGGGGCTGGTGCCCATAATGGTTCA
>DASUTW010000152.1:0-8721 GCA_036374395.1 Actinomycetota bacterium | reverse complement strand
AACGGCTCGATGGACCTCAGCGGAGCGAGCGGCTGATCGTGCCGCCGCCGAGCAGCTGGTGGGCCGCGTAGAACACGACGCTCTGCCCGGGGGCGATCGCCCGCTGGGGGGCGCGGAAGGTGACGCGGACATCGTCTCCCGGGAGCGGCTCGACGACCGAGGGGACCGCCGGGGCGTTGTAGCGGATCTGAGCCTCAGCCTCGATCGGGCCGTCCGGAGCGTCGGCGACCCAGCTCACTCGCTCGGCGATCAGGCCCCGCCGGGAGAGCAGCTCACCGGGCCCGACCACGACCCGGTTCGCGCCTGCGTCGACGTCCAGGACGTAGGCGCGCTCCCCCGTCGAGACGCCCAGGCCTCGCCGCTGGCCGATCGTGAACCGGTGGGAGCCCTCATGAGTCCCGAGCACCCTCCCCTCCGGGTCCACCATCTCGCCCTCGCGGACGAGGTGCGGCGCCCGCTCCTCCAGGAACGCCCCGCCGTCGGCACGCGGCACGAAGCACAGCTCCTGCGAGTCGGGCTTCCCCGCCACGGGGAGGCCGAGCCGCCGAGCGTGAGCGCGCGTCTCATCCTTCGTCTGCTCCCCGATCGGGAAGAGGGACCGCTCGAGCTCCTCCTGCCCCAGCGTGTGCAGCATGTACGACTGGTCCTTGGCGCGGTCCACGGCGCGCAGGAGGCGCCACCGGCCATCCGCGCCGCGCGCGCGCCGCGCGTAGTGGCCCGTGGCCACGAAGTCGAACCCCAGGTCCCGGGCCCGATCGAGGAACGCCCCGAACTTGATGCGCTCGTTGCAGCGGACACAGGGGTTGGGGGTGCGGCCGCGCTCGTGCTCGCCGACGTAGTCGGCGATCACCCGCTCCTCGAAGACCTCCGAGAGGTCAGCCAGCTCGAAGTCGAACCCGGCGTGCTCGGCCACCGCGCGAGCGTCCGCCTCAGCCTGGGGCCCGCAGCACCCGTGCTCCACGCCGTCCGTGTGGACCAGCTTCATGTGGGAGCCCAGCACCTGGTGGCCCGCCTCGTGGAGCAGGCAGGCGGCGACGGAGGAGTCGACCCCTCCGGACATCGCGACGAGCACGCTGGCCATCGAGGTCGAGGGTAGCACTGGGGCTTCCGCCATCCTCGTCAGCGGACCGCGCGGTCGAGCGCCCGAGCGGCCTCCTCGATCGAGGGGAACGTCCGGGGGATCTGGGTCATGCGGCCGTCGCGCTCGTAGGCGGCACGGAACGAGGCCCGCCCCTCCCTCCAGACGATGCCGGCCAGCGTACCCCGCCGCCGCACCTCCCAGGCCTTCCGCTCCGGCACGCCCTCGGCCACGAGTCCCTTCGAAGGGTCGATCACGTGGCGATCCTCGTCGCGGCCCGGCATGAGAGAGGTATACCCGAACGGGCGTCCCCACACGAACCGGTAGCATCGCCGCATGCTGATCGACCTGAGCCATCCGATCGAAGAGGGCCGGGGGGCGTTCCCCGGCCTGCCGCCGCCCCGCATCGGGCCCATCCTGACCCACGAGGCGTCGCGCGACCGCTATCAAGGGAAGGCCGAGTTCTTCTTGGGGCACGCCGAGATCGCCACGAATACGGGAACCTACCTCGATTCGCCCTTCCACCGGTTCCGCGATCGCGAGGACATCGGAGGGATCCCGCTGGAGAAAGTCGCGAGCCTCCCGGGGCTCGTCGTGGACGCCTCGCCCGACCCCGGCCCGGTGGAGATCCCGGAGGGAGACCTCGAGGGGCGGGCCGTGCTGATCCGCACCGGCCGCGACGAGCGGTGGCCGAGCGACGAGTACTGGGCGAGCGGGCCGCACCTGGGCGAGCAGGCGGTCACGGCCCTGCTCCGGGGCGGCGCCGCGCTCGTGGGGGTCGACTTCGGGAACGTGGACGACGTCGAGGACCCGTCGAGGCCCGCGCACACGCGCCTGCTGGAAGCGGGCGTTCTCATCGTGGAGAACCTGCGGGGCCTGGGGCCGCTGCCGCGCGAGGGGTTCCGGTTCACCGCCGCGCCGCCGGCCGTCGTCGGCGCCGCCACCTTCCCGGTGCGGGCGTTCGCCGAGGTCCCCTAGGGAGGCGGCGCCGACGACCGCACCACCACCCGCTCCTCGGGGCGCTCGGTCCCCATGCCCATGCGCCGTCCGAGGTCCTGGAGCGGCACCGGGCGGGACCGCACGCCGAACGGCCCCAGCGCCCGCTCCACCTGCTCGGCGTCGCGCTCGCCCGCCCCGCCCAGATAGGCGGTGACGAGATCGGCGCGGCCGGGTCCGGCCCCCCGGGCGATCTCCACCTGCCACAGCGGCACGCCCCGGGCCTCCCACAGCACGGGCAGGACCTCGGCCAGGTCCAGCCGCACCTCGCCCTGGGACCCGGTCGTCCGCACCAGCCAGTCGGTGTAGGAGATCTCCGGGAGGATCCTGGGCACCGTCCGGCCGCAGCCGGGGCAAGGCTTCGTCGTGATCCCTCGCCTCGCCACGACACCGGTCCGGTACCGCAGGAGCGCCGACCCGCGCCAGTCGAGCGAGGTGTAGACGATCTCGCCACCGCGCTCCTCGTCCTGGAGCTTCCCCGTCGAGGGGTCCACGACCTCCAGGTACTCGAGGTCGGGATAGGTGTGGAACCCGTGCGAGACGCCCGGTCGATCCGCGGAGGGCGGGCATTCGGCCCAGGCCACCCGAGCCTCGGGGATCCCCAGCAGGGAGACGACGTATGCGTCGGGCGCCCCGCCCGCGCGCAGCCTCGAGGTGAACCGCTCGCGCGCTCCCTGCATCCCTCCCTGGCTCCACAGCGCGAGCACGCGCAGGCGCTCGAACGTCTCGGGCGGGGCCCCCCGAAGCAGGCCCTCCGCGTACCCCGGCTGGGACACGAGCACCGTGGCGCCCGCACGGTGCATCCAGTGCGCCGCTCGGGCCGGCCGCACGGACTCCCCGGCCCCCAGGTGGAGCGCCGCCACCCCGGCGCCCTGAGCCGCGTAGTGGACGTGCCAGAACGGGAGCGTCGGTCCGGAGGGGAGGGTCGAGACGAGGACGTCGGACCGGTCCGCGCCCATGACCGCGAGGCTCCTCGCGCCGGCCTGCGAGAGCCCCGAGAGGTCGCGCATCGTGTAGCCCATCACCGGCCCCGCCCGCTCGGGCAGGTGGAGGTGGATCGGCTTGAACTCCTCGGCCAGCACGCGCTCCGCGGCCAGATCGCCGCGCAGCAGCTTCTCGGTCGCGATGCGGCGGAGGGTCCGCCGGTGGGCCCACCGCTTCAGGCTGCGCTCGTCGGGACGGAGCATCGCTCGGAACGGCCGCCACCCGTCCTCCTCGGTGGCCGCGAAGTCCCAGCGAGAGACCATCGGGAGGCGCTCGATGTCGCGGAGCCGCTTGACGTCGCCCGGCTTGATCCCCCGCTGATCGAGCAGCCGCCGGTAGAACGGGCTGAACGGGTAGACATAGCGCGTCAGGAGCTCGCGCAGGAGGTGCGACTGGAGGCGAGCCTGGTCCCTGGGAGAGAGGCGATCCCAGGGACGGGCCACCGCCTCACCCGCCCTTGCGCTTCTTCAGCTCCTCCGTGAGCTTCGGGAGGACCTCGAAGAGGTCGCCCACGACACCGAAGTCGGAGAGGTTGAAGATCGGGGCCTCCGCGTCCTTGTTGATGGCGACGATCGTCTTGGAGGTCTGCATCCCCGCCCGGTGCTGGATCGCGCCCGAGATCCCCACCGCGATGTAGAGCTGGGGCGAGACGGTCTTCCCGGTCTGCCCCACCTGGTTCTGATGCGGGTACCAGCCGGCATCCACCGCCGCCCGCGAGGCCCCCACGCCGGCGCCCAGCACGTCGGCCAGCTCCTCCACGAGCGAGAAGTGCTCGGGGCCGCCCAGGCCCCGACCCCCCGAGACGATGATGGCGGCCTCCTCGACGCTGGGCCGGCCCCCGGCCTCCTCCTGGACCCGCTCCACGATCCTCGCGGCCTTGGCGTCGTCCGTGATCTCGGCCTCGATCCGCTCCTCGGCCAGGTCGGCCGACGCCTCCTCGGCCACGAACGCGTTCGGCTTGACGCAGATCACCTGGGGATCGCCTACCACCTGGCACTTCGTGATGGTGGCCCCTCCGAAGACGTCCATGCGGCACGACAGCCGGTCCCCCTCGACCTCGATGTCGGTGACGTCGGCCAGCACGCCGCTCTCCAGCTTGGCCGCGACGCCCGAGGCCAGGTCCTTCCCCAGCGGGACGCTGGCGAACAGGATCGCCGCGGGCTGGTGCTCCTGGGCCAGCTTCACGATCGCGTCGATCGCGGGCTGGACGAGGTAGTCCTCGAAGTCCTGGGACTCGGCCACGTACGCCCTGGGGAGCCCGTGCTTCGCCAGCTTCTCCCTCGCCGTGTCCCAGCCCGTACCGAGGAAGACCCCGGCCAGGTCGTGCCCCATCTCCTCGGCCAGCTTCCGCCCGGCGGCGATCATCTGGAGCGAGACCTTGCTCGGCTCGCCCCCGCTCTGGTCGACGACGGTCCAGATCTCGGCCATCAGATGAACTTGTTCTCCTGGAGGAAGTCGGCCAGCTTCTCGTGGCCGTCCCCCTCGTCCTTCACGACCACGCCCTTCTCCTTGGGCGGGCGGGGCGAGGCCTCCAGCACCTTCGTCTTCGAGCCCTCGAGCCCGACCTGCTCGGGGTCGATCCCGAGCTCGTCGCCGGCCAGGACCTCGACCTCCTTCTGCTTCGCGGCCATGATCCCCTTCAGGGTCGCGTAGCGGGGCTCGTTGATGCCCTTCACCACGGAGACGATGGCCGGCAGCTCGGCCTCGACGACGGCGTGCCCGCCCTCCTCCTCGCGGTGGACGGTGACCTTGCCGTCCGAGACCTCGATCTGCTTCACGTAGGTGAGCGCGGTCATGCCCATCAGCTGGCCCAGGGCCTGCGGCACCAGCGAGGTCCGGGCGTCGGTGGACTCCGAGCCCAGCAGCATCAGGTCGAAGTCCTGCTGGGCCAGCGCGAGGGCCAGCACGTAGGCGGTGGCCATCGCGTCGGAGCCGTGGAGGCGGTCGTCGGTGACGAGGACACCCTTGTCGGCGCCGAGGGCCAGCGCCTTGCGCACAGCTTCCTTGTCGGCGGGCTCGGGCCCCATCGTGAGGACGGTGACCTCCCCCTCGCCGGCGGCGTCGCGGAGCTTGATCGCCTCTTCGATCGCGTACTCGTCGACGGGGTTCATGATGGCCTCGACCGACTCGCGGTCGAGAGTGAAGTCCTGCTCGTCGAGCTTCTTCTCGGCTGCCGTGTCGGGCACGCGCTTCACGCCTACGACGATGTTCAACAGGTTCCCTCCGGATGTCCGCCGCGTATCCTAGCGCATCCCGGGCTACCTACCCACGGGTAGGCTCGTCGACCCTCCCCCCCGGGGCTACAGTGACGGGATGCGGCGCTTCCGGCTCGAGGCGGTCCTGGTGGTCCTGCTGGTGGCCGCGCTCGCGCTCACGTTCGTTCTGCGAGGAGCGCCGGTGGGCACCGGCTCGGGCGACGACCGGGAGACAGCCGACCCGCTGGGAGGGGCCACCCCGTGCCTCCAGGCGCTGTTCGGAGAGCCCGAGCCCGGCCCGCCCGCAGCGGAGGCCGACGTCCTCTCCGTCGCACCGGTCGTGGAGGAGCTCCGGGAGCTGACGTTCGAGCGGCAGCCCGAGCCCGTCTACCTGGACCCCCAGGCTCTGAGCGAGCGCGTCACCGAGATGGTGGAGGAGGACGACGAGTTCCTGGCGATCCAGGCGCGCCTCCTCACGGAGCTCGGCGCGCTCCCCGAGGAGATCGACCTCGACGGCGAGATCCGGGACCTCCTCGGGGAGCAGGTGGCGGGCTTCTACGACACCGATACGGGCGAGCTCGTCGTGGTCGACGACGCCCGGGAGGGCCTCACCACGATCGAGCTGCTCACGCTCGTGCACGAGCTCCAGCACGCGCTGGCCGACCAGCGTCTGCGCATCCCCGACCTCGAGGCGCTCAACGACGAGGACCAGGACGCGGCCACCGCCGCCCAGGCGCTCGTCGAGGGCGACGCCCAGCTCACCACCGAGATCTACGCGGTGAGGTCGCTCAGCACGACGGATCAGCTGGCGGCAGCGTCCCAGCAAGTCCCCGGGCTGGGCGACACCCCTCACTTCCTGGCCCGGAGTCTCCTGTTCCCCTACCTGGAGGGCGCGCGCTTCGCCTGCCACCTGTATCGGGAGGGCGGGTGGGAGGCGGTGGACGCCGCCTACGACGACCTCCCCGGGAGCTCCGCCGAGATCCTCTTCCCCGATCGGTACGGGTCGGGCCGGGAGCCGGTGGACCCGCCCGACCCGCGGGGCCTCCCCGCGCCCTGGGAGGAGCAGGCCACGTTCACCTTCGGCGCGGCCGACCTCCTCTTCCTCTTCGAGGCCCCAGGGAACGATCCGACGAACGGGCTCACCGACGCCCGCGATCGCGTGCGGGCCTGGAGCGGCGGGGAGGCCCACGTCTGGGCGTGGGGCGGCCGCACCGCCGTCGGCCTCGTGCTCTCGGCGAGCGACGGCGAGGCGATGTGCGAGTCCGTGGCGACCTGGTGGCGGCGGGCCGCCGGGGACGCGGCCGAGGCCACGGAGGAGGTGCCGGGCGCGGCGCTGGCCACGGACGGCCGCTCGCGAGACGGCGTGCTGTACTGCGAGGATGGGAGCGTCCGGCTCGGCGTCGGCCCCGACCTCGCCGTCGCGCGAGCGGCCGTCCGCTGACGCATGATGGGCCCGTGATCCGGAGGCTCCTCTGGGTGATGGTCCTGCTCGCGGCGGGTGCCGCGGCCGGCTACGTCTGGCGCGACGCGCGGCCCCAGGCGGCGGCTCCGCGAGACGCCCCTCCCGTGATCCAGCAGAACGATCCCGACCCGGGCGGGCCCCCGGTGATCTGGCTCTCGGGTACCCTCCGCGAGGTGACCGACGAGCGCCTCACCCTGCAGGAGGGCGTGGGCCCTACCCTCGACCTGACCCGCTTCGCGGGCGGCGCCACGCGGTTCCACCGGCTCGGCCCGGGTGGATGGGTCCGCGTGGCGCCACCCGCGGCGGATGCCACCGCGGGCCAGGACGCCTGCATCGAGGCTCTCCTCGACCAGGGAGAGCTGCTGGCGATCCGTGTCTTCCTCGGGGCCACCTGCTCCCCAGCCGTCCCCGGGTAGCATCGGTGCCATGGCGGACCGCACGCGCACCGTGCACCTCGGTCAGTTCACGTGGGAGGCGGCGAACGACATCGCCGGCGCCCTGGAGGAGGCCGGCATCGTGTGGTGGTACAAGCAGCCCGGCTTCTTCAGCCAGATCTGGGAGCACGGGATCCGGCTCTTCGTGGATCGGGAGCGCCTGGCGGAGGCGAGGGAGATCGCCCGACGGGTGATCGAGGAGCTGGAGAGCCCGACCGAGTCCTGAAGATCAGGCGGCGGACTTCCGCTTCCGCTCCCCGCGCACCAGCGGGAACGTGAGCGGGGTGTGCGTGAAGCAGTGCTTCGACTTGTTGTAGCGGGAGAGCCTCGTGTCGCACCCGTCTTGGGCGCACACCCGATCCTCGCCGTACGTTCGGTTCGGGCGCGGCAGCTCCCGGGGGCGGGAACCGCGGAGCCCTGAGGTGGTCTCCATCTCGCTCACTCCTCGCCGGCGACGTCCCCTCTGAAACGCAGGGGAACCCCATGCGTATTCCCCATGGGTCGACCGATGTCGAGGGGACCTTTACCCGGCTCGGCGGAGCGCAACCCCAGGCTAGCGGCCCGAGAACGTGGCCTTGCCCGGGCCCTCCTCGACGAACGAGCGCATGCCCGCCTTCTGGTCCTCGGTCGTGAAGAGATCGATGAAGACCTCGCGCTCGAAGGCGACGCCGGTGCGCAGGTCCACGCGGCCCCCCCAGTTGATCGCGTTCTTCGCGGCGGCGAGGGCCACGCGCGGCCCGTTCGCGAACCGGCGGGCGGCCTCCACCGCGGCTTCGTAGACCTCTCTCGGGGGATGCACCTCGTCCACGAGCCCGATCGCCTTCGCCTCCTCGCCTCGGACGTGCCGCCCGGTGTAGATCAGGTCCTTGGCTCGGGCGGGCCCCACCAGCCGCGGGAGGCGCTGGGTCCCCCCGGCCCCGGGGATGATCCCGAGCTGGATCTCGGGCTGGCCGATCCGCGCGTTCTCGGCGGCGAAGCGGAAGTCCGCGCACATCGCCAGCTCGCAGCCGCCTCCGAGGGCGAAGCCGGTGATCGCGGCGATCGTCACCTTGGGGAGGTCCTCCACGGCGTTGTAGACCTCCTGGAGCGACTGGATGTACGGACGAACCTCGGCCACGCCCATCTCGGCCATCGCCTTCACGTCGGCCCCGGCCGCGAAGACCTTCTCGCCCCCGAAGAGGACGCACGCCCCCACGTCGTCGCGCCGGGCCGCCTCCCGCGTGACCGCGAGCAGGTCTCGGGTGAGGTCCTCGTCGATCGCGTTCATCGGCGGGCGGTCCAGCCGGATCGTGCCCACGCCGCCCTCGACCTCGAGGCGCACCAGGTCTCCCATCGCTCCTCCTCTGTCGGGGATCGGCCACATCGTACGCTCGGAGTTGACGCCGTGTCGTACCGTGGACGCGTGATGGGGAGGTCACGCGCCGCGGCGGCGCTGCTGGCGATCGCCCTGAGCGCCTGTGGGGCGGCGGCCCCGGTGGGGGGACCCGTCGGGGAGCCCGCCGTGCCACCGGACGCGGACCCTGTCGGCCCGAGCTGGGACTCCAGCCGATGGGTCGCGGGAGACCCGTTCCG
>DASUTW010000151.1:0-6351 GCA_036374395.1 Actinomycetota bacterium | reverse complement strand
GTAGCTGATGCGGTGGGCGCCGTTGTCCACGATGGCCCGGACCTTGTCCGGGACGTGGGCCGCGCAGGAGCCGCGGCAGTCGGGACAGCGCTCGGCCGGGGCCAGCGCGGCCAGCACCTCGCTGGTGACGGCCTCGATCAGATCCTCGCGCGCGCTCATGCCGTCGCCCTCGTGTAGGTTCGCTCGATCTTGTCGATCTTCGACACGCGCCGTGCGTGCCGGCCCCCGCCCCAGCCCGTGGAGAGCCACGCCTGCACGATCTGCAGGGCCAGCGCCTCGCCCACGAGCCCGGCGCCGAGCGCCAAGACGTTCGCGTGGTTGTGCTCGCGGCTGTTCCGCGCGGACGAGACGTCCCAACAGGTCGCGGCGCGCACGCCGGGGACCTTGTTGGCGGTGATCGCGGAGCCGATCCCCGCGCCGTCCACGACGATCCCCCACCGGCACGCGCCCTTGGCCACCAGCCGCGCCACCTCGTACGCGAAGTCGGGGTAGTCCACCGAGTCGGATCCCTCCGTCCCGCAGTCCTGGACGCTGAACCCGTGGTCCCTCAGCTCGGCCGCGATCCGCTGCTTCAGCTGGAAGCCCCCGTGGTCGGCGCCGACGGCCACGTCGGCCAAGGACGGGATTCCGTCCGGCGACGGAGCCGCCGGCTCGGCGGCGCGCGGCTCCTCGTGGATCTCGCCCGCCACCGCGTCCACCACCGTGGCCACGACCGCCCGGACCTCCTCGGGACTCCGCCGCTCGCTCACGACGTCCCCCCCGGACGGTGCATCTCGACCCGGTACTCGTACCTGCCGCCGGCGAACAGCAGGCGCGTCCACTCGATCGGACGATCCTCGGGGGTGTACGTGATGCGGTGGATCACGAGGAGCGGGCTCCCCTCCTCGCACCCGAGGAGCCCGGCCTCGCCGTCCTCGGCCACGCCCGGGTTGATCGTCTCGACGGCGCGGTGCAGGCGCAGGGCGATCGGCTCGGCCTGCAGCAGCTCGTAGAGCGAGCCGTCCTCGATCGCGCCCCGCTCCAGCAGGGCGTCGTGCTCCCCGAGGACGTCCTGCGGGAGCCAGGTCTCGGCCAAGCCGACCGGGTCGTCGTCGGCCAGGAAGAGCCGCCGCAGGAACCGGCAGGTCTCGCCCTCCTCGATCCCCAGGGCCTCGGCCACCTCGGGGAGCGCCGGGCGGGTCGCCGAGACCAGCAGGCGGTGGGAGGGGCGGTACCCCTGGCTCCGCAGCAGCTCGGAGTACGAGGTCAGCACCGGAACGTGCTGGATCTTCGGGGTGCCCAGGAACGTGCCCTTCCCCTGGACCCGGTGGACGAGGCCCTCGGCGGCCAGCTCGTTCATGGCCTGACGGATCGTGGAGCGCGACACGCCGTAGCGGCGCTCGAGCTCGGCCTCGGTGGGGAGGCGGTCGCCGGGCTGGAGGCCACGGTCGCGGACGTGGCGCAGGAGGGCCTCGCGCAGCTGGAAGTAGAGGGGGAGCGGCCCCCGCCGATCGAGAGCGGCCTGGGGAGGATTCATCATGATGATATGTCATCATGCTCTACGGTCGCGCCGCTGTCAAGCACTTGGGGGCGGAGGAGGATCAGCTATCGATGCGCGGGTACGGGAGCGAGGCGGCCCGTTCCAGCAGGTCGAGGGCCTCCACCGGGAGGCCCTGCTCGCGGATCGCCGCCCGAAGGACCTGGAGGTAGGCCTGGTCGGGCCTCACGTACCCGTGCTGGTGGGCGATCCGGTAGGTCGTGCAGGTCTCGAGGGATCCCCCGACGTGGACGACCACGTCGTCGTGGCGGTAGAAGGTCGGATGGCCGGCGAACGTGTCGAGCTTGACCACGTCCTTCTCGGGCACGTCCCACACCACGCCCCAGCACCGGCCCCCCTCAGCGGGCATGATGTTGGCGGCCCCGCCCTTCCAGCGGTCCGAGTAGACGCCGAAGGTCAGCCGGAAGCCCTCCACGAGCCCGGGGCCCACCACCGTCGCGATGGGAGAGGTCTTCGCCATCTCCCGGGGGTGCATGTTCGCGCCGTAGGCGAAGTACCGCACGGGACGATGCTAGCCCCGCCCGGTGAACGCCGCGAATCCGGCCTCAGGTGACGCCCCCGAAGCGGCGCTCGCGCCTCTGGTACTCGCGGATCGCCTCGAAGAGATGCTCTCGGGTGAAGTCCGGCCACAGCACGGGCGTGAACCAGAGCTCGGTGTAGGCGCTCTGCCAGAGGAGGAAGTTCGAGAGCCGCTGCTCCCCCGAGGTCCGGATCATGAGGTCGGGGTCGGGGAGCTCCGGGTCGTAGAGGCGCGCCGCGATCGAGCGCTCGGTGATGCGGCCGCGCAGGCGGCCGGCGTCGTGATCCTCGAGGAGCCGGCGGACGGCGTCCACCACCTCGATCCGGCCCCCGTAGTTGAGCGCGACCGTGAACGTCATGCGGTCGTTGCGGGCGGTCAGGCGCTCCGCCTCCTCCATCTCCCGAAGGACCGAGCGGGGCAGGGGCCTCCCCCGCCGCCCGAGGAACCGGATCCGCACCCCCCGCTCGTGGAGCTCATCGCGCCTGCTGTGGATGATCCGCCGGTTGAAGCCCATCAGGAAGCGGATCTCGGAGGGCGGCCGCCGCCAGTTCTCGGTGGAGAAGGCGAAGACGGTGAGATGGCGGAGCCCGATCTCCAAAGCTCCGTCCACCACGTCGTAGAGGGCCCGCTCGCCCTGCTCGTGGCCGGCCGTCCGGGGGAGACCGCGCTCCCGAGCCCAGCGGCCGTTGCCGTCCATGACGATGGCGACGTGGGCCGGGAGGCGGTCGGGATCGAGGTCCCTCACGGGAGGGCGGCGCGGGGCTCGACCCGCGCCAGCAGGGGGAGGCTGCGCATGCGGCGCTCGAGGTGGTGCTCCGTGAATCCGTAGAGGAGGGCCCGAGCCTCTCCTCGGACCCGCAGGGCCGGGGTCGCATCGCCGGCCTCGTCCAGGTCTCCCTCGGCGAGTTCGCGGAGCCAGGCCAGCGCCTCGGGGGAGGCCTTCCGGGCGTCACGATCGCGGCACGACTCGCACACTGAGCCCCCCTGTTCGTTCGAGAAGCGGGTCACGGGACCGCCGCCGCACGCGGCGCAGGCGCCGAGGATCGGGCCGAAGCCGGACAGCCCCAGCAGCTTCAGGATGAACGCCTCGGCCACCGCCGCCGGGTCCGCCGGCTCAGCGTCGAGCGCCTGGAGGCCCTTCCGGAGGAGGAGGAAGAGCCGGACGTTCCGCTCGTGCTCCTCGGCTACCTTGTCGGTCGCCTCGAGCATCGCCTCCCCCGCCGCGAACAGCGCGTAGTCCTCGCGGATCCTCCGGAAAGGGGCCAGGATCTCGGCCTGGGTGACCGTGTCGAGGTTGCGGCCCCGGTAGAGCAGCAGGTCCACGTGGGTGAAGGGCTCCAGGCGGGCTCCGAAGCGGCTCTTCGTCCGCCGGATCCCCTTGGCCACGGCCCGGACCTTGCCCTCCTCCTGGGTGAGGATCGTGAGGATCTTGTCGGCCTCCCCCAGCTTGAAGGAGCCGAGCACGATCCCCTGGGCCTTGTAGAGCGGCATCGACCGCATCGTATCAGCGGGGATCCGCCGCCCTAGGCAAGCCTTCACCGCCTGAGGGCATACTCGCGCGAGGCGACCTCCAGGAGGTGCAGGATGAGCTCCATCCGTTCGCTCCGCCGCTACGCCTCGACCGTGGCGGTGACGGTCTTCACCGCCGTATCCGTGGCCGGCCTTCCGGCGCTGGCTCACGTCGGCGGCACCGTCGGTCATCTCTGGACCAAACACATCCGCCCGAAGACCGACGCTAGGTACTTCAAGAAAGCGCAGCTCCGAGCGGATGACGGCGCCGTGAACCAGACCGGCGACCCCGTCCACTGGACGAAGCTCAGGGGCGTTCCCGCGGGATTCGCCGACGGAGTGGACGACGCGGGCGGCGGCGGGCCGGCCACCGACGTGCAGTGCGCCGGGTGCGTGGGGACCTCCGACCTGGGGAACGCCTCGGTCACGCTCGGGAAGCTCGGCTTCGACCCGGCCACGCAGGAGGAGCTCGAGGCCCACGCCGGATCGGACGACCACGACGGGCGCTACTTCACCGAGACGGAGACGGCGACGTCGGACGGGACGCCGCCCAATGCGGGATCGAACCGCGTGCGCTGGGACAACCTCGCGGGCGTCCCGGCAGGGTTCGCCGACGGGATTGACGACACGGGTGGGGGCGGGTCCGGCTGGGCGCTCACGGGGAACGCCGGCACGAACCCCGCCACGGACTTCCTGGGCACGACGGATGCTCAGGCCATGTCGATCCGCGTGCCACCGAGCCCGGCGTGTGGGCGTTCCACTGCCACGTGCTGACGCACGCGGAGGGACCAGACGGGATGTTCGGGATGGTGACGGCGCTGATCGTGGACTAGGCGGGCGGCTCCGGGTCCCGCTTCCTTCCGAAGGAGCGGTTGCGCACCACGCTGCCGGCCTGCTTCGCCTTCTCCTTCACCTTGTCGAGCATGATCTCGGCCCAGGTGTACTCGGTGGCGAGGATCGCCAGACCCGCGATGATGGCCACGGTGCCGGGCCCGGGCGTCACAATCATGATGCCGCCGGCCAGCAGCAGCAGGAACCCGACGATCGTGACCCCGATGCGCTTCCCGCTCCGGCCGATGAAGCGGAGGACCGCCCTGGGGCCCTGGATCTCCCGCTTGTGCCCGGCCGACATCAGGCGTCCGGGGGTCGGGAGGCGCGCTGATCCATGCGCGCGATGATATCGAACATCCGCGGAGCGTCAGGGACAGGCCAGCCGGGCGCCCTCGAGCTGCATCCTGTAGATCCCGAGGTGGCCGAAGCCGCCCCCCTCGTCGTACCGGAAGACCCCCTCCGCGACGACCTCGCCCCACGTCACCCCGACGTCGGTGACGATGCATCCGCCCCGGGGGCTCGCGTCCACCCAGATCGTGGGCTCGGCGGGCTGGGGCGGGTACGACTCGGCCAGCGCCGCGGTGAGGACGCTCAGCTCGAACGACCCCACGTAGAACGCCCGGAACCGCAGACGCTCGCCGTCGTGACCCTCGGGGTCGGCCAGGACGCTCTCGAGCTCGACGTCACGCGGCCCGACGATACCCTCGTCGCCCCCGCAGCCGGTCGCCAGCGCGAACAGCGCGACCAGGGCGACCAGCTTCGTCTGTTTCGTGAGCCTGCTCATCGGGTATGCCCGCTTCCATGATGAAGAACATCGCTCTGATTGCCATCATGACGGCCCTCCTGGCGACGGCGTGCGAGGCGGAGGTCGAGGACCCGGAGGCGGGCCCGAGCCCGGCCGTGACGGTCGACGACGAGACCGCCACGGGCGACGTGGACGTGGATGCCACGCCCACCGGGTGCGCCGAGGTCTCGAGCGCGGGCGGCGCTCCCGCCCCGCTCACGATGAGAGACTCGTTCTTCGAGCCGAACTGCCTGGTCGTGTCCTCGACCCAGGAGATGTCGCTCGTGAACGCCGGCGACCTGCCGCACAACTTCTCGATCCGGGACACCGACGTCAGCGAGGACGTGGATCCCGGCGAGGAGGAGGAGTCCGAGGACCTCTTCGAGAACCTCGACGCGGGCACCCACGAGTTCTTCTGCCGGTTCCACGAGCAGGAGGGCATGGTCGGGACGATCGTGATCGAGTAGGCGGGAACCTCCCGGCCCGTCCCCGGGTCTGACCCGACATGAAAAGGATCGCGATCGTCCTGACGCTCGTCGTGGGCACAGCCGGATGCGCGGAGGTCGGCGAGGACCGGACACCCCAGGCCGGTCCCGAGATCTCACCCTCTCCATCCATCGGCGGGGCCACGCTGACGCTCGTGGCCGCCCCGGACGGACCCCTCGCCCGGCTGAGGAGCGGGGGCCAGGAGGTGGGGGTCGACGCGTTCACCTCGTGCTGGGACTCGCCGGGGGTCTCCACGTGCGTCGATGGCTTCCCGACCGAGCCGGAGGCGTACGTGGGGGTGCGCCGCGGCGGGACGCTGACCGTGTCGGGAGACGCAGAGACCGTCGAGGTGGGGGTGGCTCGGTTCCGGCCCGGCGACGTCGCCGCCGAGCTCGAGGTGGTGCAGGACCTCCCGCTCGAAGACGGCTCCGCCACGATCGATGTGGAGCCGGGGAGGTACCTGCTCCAGGTGTTCGCCACCTTCGAGGAAGGCGACGGCGCGTTCGCCCTCGGTCTTCGGGTGCTCTAGTAGCCCAGCCGCTGGAGCGCCTTGGGGTCCCGCTGCCAGTCGTGCAGCACCTTGACGCGGAGCTCGAGGTAGACCTTCTCGTCGAGGAGCGCCTCGAGCTCCCGGCGGGCCTCCGTGCCGATCCGCTTCAGCATCTCGCCGCCCTTCCCGATCAC
>DASUTW010000150.1:0-8934 GCA_036374395.1 Actinomycetota bacterium | reverse complement strand
TGAGTGGGCCGCGTCAATAGGCCTATCGGGCTAGGCGCTCGCGGAGGAGGCGCTGGGCCTCCTGGGGGTTCGCGGCGCCCTTGGAGCGCTGCATCACCTGGCCGACGAGGAAGCCGATCACGCCCTCCTTGCCGCCGCGGAACTGCTCGACCGGATCGGGGTTGTCGGCGATCACCTCGTCCACGATCGCCCCGAGCGCGGACTCGTCGGAGATCTGGGCCAGGCCGCGCTCCTCGACCACGGCTTCGGCATCCGCCCCCGAGGCGAACATCTCCGCCAGCACCTGCTTCGCACCCGCGGTGGAGATCGTGCCGTCGGCCACAAGCCGGACGAGATCCGCGAGATGCTTCGGCGACACCTTCGCCTGGCCGAGCTCGATGCCAGCCTCGTTCAGCAGCGCCGCGAGGTCGCCCGTCATCCAGTTCGCCGCCCCCTTCGCGTCGGCGCCGGCCGCGACGGCCTCCCGGAGGAACCTGTCCCATCCCTGCTCCACGACCTGGGCGGCCTGGGCAGCCGGCACCCCCAGCTCGGACTCCAGGCGCGCCCGGCGCGCGGCCGGAAGCTCGGGCAGCTCCGACCGCAGCCGGTCCACCCGCTCGGCCTCGGGCTCCAGCGGCGAGAGATCGGGATCGGGGAAGTACCGGTAGTCGAACGCCTCCTCCTTCGACCGCATCGAGGACGTCTCACCCTGGTCCTCGTCCCAGTGGCGCGTCTCCTGGACCAGCGTCTCCCCCGCGTCCAGCGCCGCCCGCTGGCGCTCGGCCTCGAAGGCCAGCGCCCGCTCCACGCTCCGGATCGAGTTCATGTTCTTGATCTCGACCTTCGTGCCCAGCTCCTCGTGACCCTCCGGCCGAACCGAGACGTTCGCGTCGCATCGGAGCGAGCCCTCCTCCATCTTCACGTCGGAGACGCCGAGCGAGCGGAGCAGCCCGCGCAGCGCCACGAGGTAGGCGCGGGCCTCGGCCGGCGAGCGGAGATCGGGCTCCGAGACGACCTCCACGAGCGGGACGCCCGCCCGGTTGAAATCCTCCAGCGCATAGTCGGCGCCGGCGATGCGTCCGGTGGCGCCGGCGTGGGTGGTCTTCCCCGTGTCCTCTTCGAGGTGCACGCGGGTGATCCCGACGCGCCGCGGCTCGCCGTCGACCTCGACCTCCAGCGCGCCGCCCACGCACAGCGGCAGGTCGTACTGGCTGATCTGGTAGTTCTTCGGCATGTCCGGATAGAAGTAGTTCTTCCGGTGGAAGAGCGAGGTGGGCGCGATCTCCGATCCCAGGGCGAGCCCGATCGTGATCGTGTGCTCGACGGCCCGCTCGTTGGGGACGGGAAGGGTGCCCGGGTGGCCGAGGCAGATCGGGCAGACGAGCGTGTTGGGCTCGGCCCCGAACTCGTTCCGGCACGAGCAGAACATCTTCGTCTTCGTCGAGAGCTCGACGTGGCACTCCAGGCCGATCACGGTCTCGTAGGCGGTCACGAGGCGATCCCCTCGAGCAGCGGAGGCCGCGCGTCGAAGCCGAGATCCTGCTCGAACGCGTAGGCCGCGCGGAGCACCGTGGCCTCGTCCAGAGCCCTGCCCATCAGCTGGAGGCCCACGGGCAGCCCCTGGTCGTCGAGGCCACACGGGACGCTGACGGCGGGCACCCCCGCCAGGTTGGCGGGGATCGTGTAGACGTCGGAGAGGTACATCGCCAGCGGGTCGTCGGCCTTGGCCCCGAGCGGGAAGGCGACCGTGGGCGAGGTCGGAGACAGCAGGAGATCGAACTCCTGCCACGCGGCCTCGAAGTCGCGGAGGACCAGAGTCCGGACCTTCTGGGCCTGGCCGTAGTAGGCCTCGTAGTAGCCCGCGGAGAGCGCGTAGGTCCCGAGCATGATGCGGCGCTTGACCTCGTCCCCGAATCCCTCGCCCCGCGTCCTCATCATCATCTCGACGACGTTGGCGCCCTCGGCGCGGTGGCCGTAGCGCACCCCGTCGTAGCGGGCGAGGTTCGAGGAGCACTCGGCGGGAGCGATCAGGTAGTAGGCGCTGAGCGCGTAGTCGGCGTGGGGAAGGGTGGCCTCGCCGATCTTCGCCCCGAGGCCCTCCAGGCGCTGGATCGCCTCCTCCACGCGGTCGCGGACGCCCGGCTCCACGCCCTCGCCCAGCCAATCGCGGAGGACGCCGATCCGGAGGCCGTCGACGCCCTGCTCGAGGCCCTCCGTGTAGTCCTCGGCGGGCCGCTGGATGCTCGTGGCGTCGAGGGGGTCGTGCCCCACGATCGCCGACAGCAGCGTGGCCGCATCGCGCACGTCGCGGGTGAAGGTCGAGACGGTGTCGAGCGACGAGGCGAACGCGATCAGCCCGTACCGCGAGGGGCGGCCGTAGGTGGGTTTCATGCCGACCACGCCGGACAGCGCGGCGGGCTGGCGCACGGAGCCGCCGGTGTCGGTCCCCAGCGCCCAGACGGCCTGGCCCGCGGCCACCGCCGCCGCCGACCCACCCGACGACCCTCCGGGCACGCGGTCCAGATCCCACGCGTTGTGGACCGGCCCGAAGGCGGAGTTCTCGTTCGAGGAGCCCATCGCGAACTCGTCGCAGTTCGTCTTGCCCACGAGGACCGAGCCCGCCTCCCTCAGCCGTGCCCAGACCGTCGAGTCATACGGGGGCACGTAGGTCTCGAGGATCCGCGAGCCGCAGGTGGTGGTGATCCCTCGCGTGGTGAGGACGTCCTTGAGCGCGAGGGGGATGCCGGCCACGGGAGGGAGGTCGTCCCCGGCGGCGAGCCGGTCATCGACCGCGCGAGCCTGCTCACGGGCCAGATCGGCGGAGCGGGCCAGGAACGCGTGGAGGCTCGGCTCGGTGGCCTCGATCCGGGACAGGGACGACTCGACCCCGTCCACGGCCGAGACCTCCCCCGCGCGGAGCTTTCCCGCCAGCTCGTGGCCGGTCAGGTCGCAGAGCTCGGTCACCCGGGCTCCCCCGTCACTCCGGCTCTTCCACGATGGGCGGGACCTTGAAGAAGTCGCCCTCCCGATCGGGCGCATTAGCCAGGGCCTCGTCGCGGCCGAGGCCGTCCCGCGGCTCGTCGGGCCGGAACACGTTGGCCATAGGGATCGGGTGCGCGGTCGCCGGGACGGCCTCGGCCGCGACCTCGGTGACCCGCTCCGCGTGCTCCAGGATCACCCCGAGCTGCTCTCGGAACCGCTCCAGCTCCTCGGGGGTGAGGGCGAGCCTCGCCAGACGCGCCACGTGCTCGATGTCGATCTCGACCGGCATGGCGCCGAGTCTAGCGAACCGGCGGGGACGGCCGGCTGGGGGGCGGTCGGCTGGGGGGCGGTCGGCTGGGGGACGTCGATCGGGCCCGCGATCGGCTCGAAGGGTGAGGGAAGCGCCACGCCGGCCCCTCTGAGGAATATGGCGGCCTCGCCATGATCCCGCGACGCCGAGCGCGGCAAAGGGCAGGACCGCCGCAAACATGGCGACTTCGCCATGAATTCCTGATGGGTCGGCGTGGAGGGGTGCCCCGTCGGCTCCCGCGATCGCGCAGACCACGAGCTCCCACCAGTGGGGCGCGCAAGCGTCCGACCGCCGCCTCCGACCGCCGACCGTGTCGGACCCTCAGCCCATCATGGCGACTACACCATGGATGTCGGCTACACCATCAGAAGGCACCGCATCCTCGCCGGTCTCACGCAGGCCGAGCTGGCCCGCCGCGCCGGCACCCACCAGGCCAACATCGCACGCATCGAGCGGGGCGACCAGATCCCCCGTGCCGATACCCTCGTCCGACTCCTCGACGCCTGTGGGGCCGATCTCGTCGCCGAGCATCGCCCGGGTCCCGAGCCAGCGATCCGGACGCCCGCACGCCCACTGAACGGCAACCAGCACGAGCTCCTGCGCTACCTCGCGTTCCGGCGGGTCCGCTGCGTCCTGATCGGCCCGCTCGCCGAGCGCCTCCACGGCTCCGACGTCTCCGCCGGGCCCGTCCAGATCTGTGCGCGCTCGGACCATCTCAACCGGCGGCGGCTCGATCTCGTGCGACGCACGATCGCCCGACGCCTCGGACGAACCGGCACGCTCAGCGTCCGATTCACTCCTCCACGTCCCATCCGCGGCTTCGACGAGCTCCACGATGCGGCTGAGCTCCTGCGGATCCCCTCGGGCCTCCTCTTCGTAGCCTGCGCCGACCACCTGATCGCGATGAGGCGAAGCGGGGGGCTCCCCGAGGACCTGGACGCGGGCGCCCGCATGGCTGCCCTCCGGCGGCAAGGGCCTCCCTCCTGGGCCGTCCCCCGGCGCCTCAGCCGCCGAGGCGCCTACGGAACTCTTGCTCGTCGATGATCTCGACGCCGAGCGACACGGCCTTGTCGTACTTCGAGCCCGGGTCGGTCCCCGCCACGACGAAGTCGGTGCTCTTCGACACGCTCGACGTCACCCGGGCGCCCGCGGCCTCGGACGCCTTCGTGGCCTCGTCGCGACTCATCGACTCCAGCCCGCCCGTGAGCACCACCCGCTTCCCCACGAGCGGCCCGTCCGGGGCCGGCCCCTCTGGCTCGGGATCCTCCATCCGCACCCCGGCCTTCTTCAGCTTCTTCAGCAGCCGCTTCGACTCCGGGCGCCGGAACCACTCGTGGACGCTCCGGGCGATCTCCGGCCCGATCCCCTCGACCGCCTCGATGTCCTCCGCGCTCGCCTTCGACAGAGCCACGATCGAGGGGAAGGCCCGCGTCAGCATCCGCGCCACCGTCGTCCCCACGTGGCGCACGTTGAGCCCCACGAGCAGGCGCCAGATCGGACGGTCCTTCGAATCCTCGATCGCCCCCAGCAGGTTGCCGATCGACTTCTCCTTGAAGCCGGGGAGCTCCGCGAGCTGCTCCTCGGTCAGGAAGTAGACATCGGCTGGGTCGGTCACCCACCCGCGATCCATGAGCGCCATCCCCGTCTTGTAGCCGAGGTGCTCGATGTCCATCGCCCCCCGCCCCGCGAAGTGGAAGAGCCACTCGATGTTCTGCGAGGGGCACCCCTCGCGGTTCGGGCAGCGCCAGTCGGCCTCGCCCTCCTCGCGGACGAGAGGCGTCCCGCACGAGGGACACTCCTTGGGGAACTTCCAGCGCCGCGCGCCTCGCTTCCGCTTCTGCATCACCGGGCCGACGACCTCGGGGATCACGTCGCCCGCTCGCCGCACGATCACGTGGTCGCCGGGGCGGACGTCCTTCCTCGCCACCTCGGACTCGTTGTGCAGGGTCGCCGTGGTCACCGTGACCCCGCCCACGAACACCGGCTCGAGCTGCGCGAACGGCGTCACCTTCCCCGTCCGGCCCGTGTGCGTGAAGATCCCCCGCAGCAGGGTCGTCCGCTCCTCGGGCGGGAACTTGTAGGCGATCGCCCAGCGCGGGGCCTTCGCCGTGGCGCCCAGCTCCTCCTGGAGCGAGATCTGGTCCACCTTCACCACCACGCCGTCGATCTCGTAGTCGACGTCGTGTCGCCGCTCCTGCCACCTCTCGCAGAACGCGAACACGTCCTCCAGCGTGTCGAGCAGGGCGTTGTCCGGGTTGACGGGCAGCCCCGCCTCCCGCAGGTGATCGAGGGCCTCGGAGTGCCGCGAGAACCGCCGTCCGTCCGCCCAGCCCAGCCCGTGCACCCACAGTCGCAGCGGCCTGCGAGCCGTCACGCCGGGGTCCTTCTGCCGGAGCGAGCCGGCCGCGGCGTTGCGCGGGTTGGCGAAGGCCCGGCCGCCGGCCTCCTGCAGCTCCCGGTTCATCTCCTCGAAGGCCTTCACGGGGAGGTACACCTCGCCGCGGACCTCGAGTACGCCCGAATGCTCGCCGCGGAGGCGCATCGGGACGCCCCCCACCGTCCGGATGTTGGCCGTGATGTCCTCGCCCGTGTAGCCGTCGCCTCGAGTGGCCCCCCGCACGTATCGACCGTCCTCGTACGTGAGGGCCACAGCGACTCCGTCGATCTTCAGCTCGCACACGAAGTCGCCGGCCCGCCCCACGACCCGCTCTACGCGGCGGCCCCACTCGCTCAGCTCCTCCCACGTGAACGCGTTGTCGAGGGAGAGCATCGGGGTGCGGTGCTCCACCGGCGCGAAGAGCTCGGACACCTGGCCCCCCACGCGCTGGGTGGGGCTGTCGGGCGTGACGAACTCGGGGAACTCGACCTCGAGCTTCTCCAGCTCCCGGACGAGCTCGTCGTACTCTGCGTCGGAGACCTCTGGGTCGTCCTCGACGTAGTAGCGGTACTGGTGGTGGCGGATCTGCTCGCGCAGCTCCTCGATCCGCAGGCGAACCTCCGAGCGGCGGCGCTCCTCGGGTTCGCGGCGGTCCTCGCTCATCGGGCCACAGGATAGTCAGAGCCGGCCCGCGGCGATGATCCGCTGGAGGAACCGGCGCGTGCGGGGGTGCTCGGGCTCGGCGAACATCCTGTCGGGGGGACCCTCCTCCAGGATCACGCCCTCGTCCAGGAAGCTCACCCGGCCGGCGATGTCCTTGGCGAAGCCCATCTCGTGCGTGGCCAGGATCATCGTCATCCCCGCCTCCGCCAGTTCCCGGATCACGTCGAGCACCTCGGCGATCAGCTCGGGATCGAGCGCGCTCGTCACCTCGTCCAGGAGGAGGAGGTCGGGCTGCATCGCCATCGCGCGGACGATCGCCGCCCGCTGCTGCTGGCCGCCCGAGAGGCGGTCCGGGTACTCGTCGCGCTTGTCGAGGAGGCCGAAGCGCGCGAGGAGTTCCTCCGCGCGCGCTTCGGCCTCCTCGCGGGACAGCCCCAGCGCCTCGATCGGTCCCAAGGTGACGTTCCGCAGGACCGTCATGTGCGGGAAGAGGTTGAAGGCCTGGAACACGATCCCGATCCGCTTCCGGACCTCGTTCTCGTTCACGCCGCGGAGCGTGATCTCGTCCTCGTTCAGGAGGATGCGTCCCGCATCGACGGGCTCGAGAAGATTCACACAGCGCAGCAGCGTCGACTTCCCCGAGCCCGAGGCGCCGATCAGCGCGATCACCTCGTGCTGGTCCACCGCCAGGTCCACGCCCCGCAGCACCTCGACCTTGCCGAACGACTTGTGGACGCCTTCCAGGGTCAGGGCCCGGGTCACAGCGCGCTCCCCGCCTGGTGTCGCCGCCGCTCCCGAGCGATCAGCCAGTCGGTGAACCTGGCGAGCGGGATCGTGATCAGGACGAAGAGCATCGCGGTCGCCAGGTACGGCGTGTAGTTGAAGGAGCCGGCGACGTCGACCTGCGACTGACGGAACGTCTCGAGCACGCCGATCAGCGCCAGCAGCGCCGTGTCCTTCTGCAGCCCGATGAAGTCGTTCAGCAGCGGGGGGACGACGCGGCGGACCGCCTGGGGAAGGACGACGAAACGCAGGCCCTGCCAGCGGGTCAGCCCGAGCGACCGCGCCGCCGCGACCTGGCTCGGGTGCACCGACTCGATCCCCGCCCGATACACCTCCGCCACATAGGCCGAGTACACGAGCACGAGCGCCACGATCCCCCAGAAGAAGGGATCCTTGGGGACCCCCTGAAGCTGCAGGGCCGGTGCGCCGAACCCGAGGATGTAGATCACGAGGATCGTGGGGATGCCCCGGAACAGGTCCGTGTACCCGAGGGCCAGGGTCCGGATCGGGAAGAAGACGGGCCCGGGCAGGCTCCGCAGCACGGCGATGAACAGGGCCAGCACGAGGATGAAGACCTCTGCGATGAGGAACGCGCCCACGTTCTTGAGGAACTTCGCCGTGATGTCCGGGAACGAGTCGCGGAAGACCTCGCCGTTGAAGAACGAGCGCCTGACCTCGGGCCACCCGGGCGAGTTCACGATCAGGAGGACGAGCACCGTGAAGAAGATCGCGGTGCTTGCGATCGCGATCGGGACGGCGTATCGACCCTCCCAGTGACGCCCCCCGAGGATCCTCGAGCGGCGATCGCCCGGCGGGAGAGGTGGGGCGGGGCTCCCCGGCGGGGTCGTGACGCTCATCTGCCCCGCCGGAGGCCTACTCGAGGACCGGCGCGTCGGTCTTGTCGGCCAGCCACTCCTGCTGGATCGAGGCCAGCGTCCCGTCCTCGCGGAGCGTGTCCAGGGCCTGGTTCACGCAGTCCCGGAGCGGGTTGCCCTCCTCGAAGACCATCCCGAAGTACTCCTGCTGCCCCACCGTCGGGAACTGCCCCACGATCGTCCCGTTGTCGAGCTGGACGGCCACGATGAAGAACGCCGTGGGGAGGTCCACCACGATCCCGTCCACCTGCTCGTTCTCCAGGCCGCTGATCGAGTCGTTGAGCGTGTCGTAGACGCGTGGGTCGCTGTCGGGCTGGATGTTCTGATCGATGTACTCGAAGCTCGTGGTCCCCACCGGGGCGCCGAGCGTGTACTGCTTCAGCTCCTCGAGCGTGGTGGCCTCAGCGATCGGAGTACCGGCCACCGCCACCAGCGCCTGGTTCACGTCGTAGTACGAGTCGCTGAAGTCCACCGCCTCGTCGCGCCGAGGCCGGTACGAGACCTGGTTGATGTCGAAGTCGAAGTCCTTCGGTCCGGGCGCGAACGCCTGGTTGAAGGGGACCTCGACCCACTCGACCTCGTCCTCGCCGAAGCCGAGTTCCTCCGCGGCCGCGTAGGCCACCGCGCTCTCGAAGCCCTCGCCGGTCGAGGGGTCGTTGATCTCCCAGGAGGATCCCTCGGGCGTCCCACCCTCGAACCAGGGCGGGAAGGCGGGGTTGTCGGTCCCGATCGTGAGCTGGCCCGGGGTGACGAGGGTGAGGTTCTCGGTGGCGCACTCGTCCACCGTGGGCGAGGTCGTCGGAGCGGCCTCCGGGGTCTCGTCTTCCTCCTCGGGCGCGCACGCGGCGAGCACGAGCCCGGAGATCATCAAGACGGCGGCGATCTTCCGCATCGAGCGTCTCCCCCTCTTCCTGCCGGCCACTTGAGCCGGTCCCCGATGGCGCAATGTAGCACCCCGAGAGAAG
>DASUTW010000149.1:0-5759 GCA_036374395.1 Actinomycetota bacterium | reverse complement strand
TCGTGGCCACGGCCAGCAGCTCCTTCCGCGCGTTGAGGTACGAGGCGAGGAAGATCACGATCAAGACCTTCCCGATCTCCGCGGGCTGGAACTGCAGCGGCCCCACCTCCACCCAGAGCCTGGCGCCTCGGACCTCCCTTCCGATCCCCGGGAGGATCGGCAGCAGGAGGAGGGCGATCCCTAGCAGGCCGATCGTGTACGTGTAGGCGTCCAGCTGCCGGTGGTCGCGGATCACGACCAGGGTGGCCGCGAAGAGCAGGAGCCCGAACAGCAGCCAGGAGGTCTGGGCCACGGCGAGGTCCTGGTCGAGCCTCCAGATCACGGCGAACCCCAGCCCGGTAAGGAGCGTGGCCGCAGGGAGGAACACGGGGTCGGCGTGGGGGGCGAGGTATCGGACCACCAGATGCGCCCCCACGTAGCCGGCGGCGAGGAGCACGCCGTAGCCGGCCACGCCGGCCGGGACCCGGCCCTCCAGGCCCAGGCCCACGAGCGCGTAAGCCCCCACCGCCAGCAGGACGGCGAGGATGAGGAGGCCCAGCTCGGTGTTGCGGCGGGCCCGGGCGATGAGCTCGGGGGCGGGCGTGCTCATGGGATCGGCGGCTCCAGGTCCTCCTCGATCTGCTCGATCACGTCGCGGGCGTCCTCCTCGCTGTCGGCGGTGATCCCCTCCCCGAGATCCTGGTACGGCTGCAGCGCTGCGGCCTCCGCCGCGGGAAGGTCGGTCCGCTCCACGAGCGTGAAGAGCTCGAAGCCGAGGACCTCCGCGGGGATGCCTCGGTACAGGGCGACGCTGCCCTCGTGGACCCCCACGAACCACTGCGAGTTGACGTACGCGCGGGCCAGGAGGAAGCCGCCGACCAGGATGATCAGGGGGAGGAGAATCCACAGCAGGAGCCCTCGGAGGGACGGTCGGCGGCGGCGGCGCTCGGGGGGAGGGGTGGGGGCCGGCGTCTCCGCCGCGGCTGGGGTCGAGGGCTCCTCCTCCCCCTCCTGGCCCTCCGCGAAGTCCAGGACCACGACGGTGATGTTGTCGGGGCCGCCCCCGCGATTCGCCATGGCAACGAGCTCGTCGCAGGCAGCCTGGGGGTCGCCCTGCGAGGTGAGGACCCCGCGGATCACCTCGTCGCTCACGATCGCCGTGAGCCCGTCGCTGCAGAGCAGGATGCGGTCGCCGAGGTCCACGTCCACCGTGAAGACGTCCACCTCGACGTCGCCGTCGACCCCGAGCGCCCTGGTGAGGATGCTGCGATGGGGGTGGATCCTGGCCTCGCTCGTGGTGAGCTTCCCCTCCTTGACCATCTTGTTGACGAGGGTGTGGTCGTCGGTCAGCTGCCTGAGGTCCCCGTCCCGGAGGAGGTACGCGCGCGAGTCGCCCACGTGGGCCAGGCGCACGCGGGGGCCCTCGATCCTGAGGAGCGTGAGGGTGGTCCCCATGCCCGCGAGCTCGGTGTCGCCCGACGCGCGATCGAGGACGACCCTGTTGGCGTCCTTGACCGCGGCCCGAAGGTCCACCTCGTGGTCCTCGCGGCTCCTCCTGTCGAGGGTCTCCAGGGCGAGGCGCGACGCCACCTCCCCGCCCTGATGCCCGCCCATACCGTCGGCGACCGCGTAGATCGGCGCTCGGACCAGGTAGGCGTCCTCGTTCTGCTCGCGAACGACCCCGACGTCCGTGGTGGCGCCCACCCGGACCCTCACTTCCTCACCTCCAGGACCGTCTTCCCCAAGCGGATGCGGTCGCCGGGCGCGATGCGCGTCGGCACCTGCACCTTCCGCTGGTTTAGATAGGTGCCGTTCGTGGAGCCCATGTCCTCGACCACCCAGCCGTCGCCGCGCGGAGCCAAACGCGCGTGGACCTGGGAGATGTACGTGTCGGGCGGGCGGATCTCGCAGGCGGCGTCCCTCCCGATCTGCATCGCCCCCTGGAGCCGGTAGGTCCCCACCTTCTTCCCCTCCGGCCCCAGCACGACCACGCGGCCCGGCCGCCCCCGTCCCCTTCGGGTCCGGGCCGGACGAGCCTCGCGGCGCCGCTCCCGCGTCCGCGGGTAGAGGTCGCGGGCGATGGATCGCACGGCCCGGTAGAGGAAGAAGTAGAGGAGCAGCAGGAGGAGGATCTTGAGGACCGTGAGTACGAACGGAGGCACGGGCTACCCGCTCCTGAACTCCAGCGTCGTGCGGCCGATCCTGATCCGGTCGCCGTCGCGGAGGACGTGGTCGGTGATGGTCCGGTCGTTGACCAGGGTGCCGTTCGTCGATCCGAGGTCGACGACGGTGACCGTGTCGCCGCGGCGCCGGATCTCGGCGTGCTTCCTGCTCGCACCCGGGTCGTGCAGCTCGATCTCGGAGCCCGCCAGGCGCCCGATCGTCATCCGGTCGCTCGTGATCGGGTACTCGCGGAGGGCGTCGCCCCCCTCGACCAGCGCGAGCAGAGGGCCGCCTCCCCCGGGCCGGGGGCCCACGTCGGCCGGGGGCGGGCCGGTCGCCTCCGAGATCTCGGCCTGGATCCGGAAGTCGCCCCGCTTCAGGCGCTCCGCCGTCTCGAAGACGACCTCGGGTCGGGCCACGAGCGTGAACTCGCGCTCCCTGGCGCCGTCCACCACCACGGTCTCGAGCTCTCGGGACAGGGCCGACTCCATCCCGGTGAGGCGCTCCCGGTCCTCCTCGGACAGGACGACCACGAAGCGGTTGGGGACGAGCACGCCGCTGACGCCGACCGTCTTCCCCGCGTCCATCTCGCGAAGGATGCGCTTGGCCAGCTCGACCGGCTGGAGGCCCGATCGGAAGGCCTTCGAGAAGAAGCCCTCGACGATCCTCTCCAGCCTGCCCTCGAAGTCTCGCAGGATCCCCATCCGGGCAAAGGGTACCGCGCTCGCCCTGTCCCTACACCCGGCCGGGGGGCGGCCGGTCGAGTACCATGGGCCCGTCCCTACGGATCACCCGGGCGGGTGGCGGAACTGGTAGACGCGCAGGATTCAGGATCCTGTGGGCGCAAGCCCATGGGGGTTCGACTCCCCCCTCGCCCACTCGCTAGCCAGCATCACGCCCCCCTCTCGGCGAGGAAGACGTGCCGCGAGAAGCCGTCCTTCCTCCGCCAGCGTCCTCGCGGCGTGGAGGAAGTGCCGCGCGCCCTCGAAGGTTCCTCCCCCGGCCACGAGGGCCTCTCGATGCCGTTCCCGCGCCTCCGGCCACCGGCCGGCGACCCCGACGACGCTCGCCGTCACGCCTCGTGACGGAGAGAGAAGCCGGCTTCGTTCACGAGTCGCTCGTCCTCCTCGGGGAGCGAGAAGAGGATCGCCCGAGGCGATGCAGGGATGCCGATCTCCTCATCCCGTAGGTCTCGCGACGAACGCTCCCGAGCATCGAAGGTTCCCGTAGCTCGCGTCGTAGAGATCGACGGATCGCGTCATCCTTCCTCGCTCGTTCGTCGAGCCGTCGTCCAAGGGGCCCCCTCACCGGAGGCGACGACCGGCTTCCGGGCCTTCACGATCACGCCGGTGGCGACGTGGTCGTGCCGGTCGCTCGGGATCGTGCGCCGCATGACCTCGATGACCTCCGCGGTGAACAGGGGATAGTGGGCGGCCTCGTCGATCCCGAAGGGCCGATGTCCCCCCAGCCAGACGTCGGCGAACCCCGCTCTCTCGAGCTTCCCGGCGAAGACACGCTCCGCCATGGCGCCGGACACTCACCCGGCCCAGGCGCTCTGATCGTTCGCCACCTCCGGGGGCAGGTCGCCCTCCACGGTGAGATCGGCGATGGAGATCCGGCCCCCGGGGCGGAGCACGCGGTGGATCTCGGACAGGGCCCGGCTCTTGCGGGCGGAGAGGTTGAGGACCCCGTTGGAGATCACGACGTCGATGGAGGCATCGGGGAGGGGGACGTCCTCCATCTCGCCCTCCAGGAACTCCGCCCACTCCCCGACGCCGGCCTCCTGAGCGTGGCGTCGCCCCCGCCGGATCATCTCGTCGATGATGTCCAGCCCCATGGCCCGCCCCTCCGGCCCTACCCGATGGGCCGCCAGGATCGTGTCGATCCCGCCCCCCGAACCGACGTCGAGCACGGTCTCGCCGGGCTGGAGCATCGCGTACCGGACGGGGTTCCCCACCCCCAGAGCCCAGCCGACCGCGCCCGGGGGCACCTGAGCGAGCTCCTCCTCGGAATAGAGGTGCCGGGCCACGGTCTCGCCGGCTCCGGTAGGGATCGCCGCGTAGGCCTCGCGCACCGTTCTCTTGATCTCGTCCTGGTACATCAGGTCTCGATCCACGACGACACCCCTAGAGCTCGTCCACGAACCGCTGGAGCCGCGCCCGGACCTCCGCGGGGAGCTCCTCCCTCTGCTGGGAGGCGAGGAATCCCCTGAGCTCCGTCGCGAACTCCATCTCACCGCAGCACCGGCGACAGAACGCCAGGTGCTGCTCCACCCTCTTCTGATCCTCGGGGGCGATCGCCTGGTCGAGGTAGTCCCACAGCGCCCTGACCGCCTCGGAACAGGGGATCGTCCGCTGGACGTCGCTCATCGCGTCCCTCCCTTAAGGAGGATTCCCATCTCCTCCGCGTAGTCCCACATCTCTTTCTCGAACCGCTTCCGGCCGCGGTGGAGCCGCGCGAGCGCGGTCCCCAGGGGGACGCCCAGCATCCGGGCGATCTCCTTCGTGGCGAACCCGTCCATGTATCGGAGGACCAGGGGCGCCCGGTAGATCTCCGGGAGGCGCATCAGCACCTCACGGACGTCTTCCCTGGCGAACGCCCGCAGGAAGTCCAGGTGCAGGGTGTCCGAGTAGGGCAGGGGGTCCTCGTCTATCAGCGTGCCGTACAGCGAGAAGTCCTCGACCTCCTCCACGGGGATCTCGTCCACCGACCGCGCCTCCTTCCGCAGCCGATCCCGGAAGACATTCACCAGGATCGTCTTCAGCCAGGGGCCCGCCGAGGCTTCTTCCCTGAGCGCGTCGAAGGAGCGGTAGGCCCGCAGGAGGGCCTCCTGGACCAGGTCCTCCGCCCCCTCCCGCACGAGCCGCCTGGCGAGCGAGTAGAGAGCGGGAAGCTCGGTGACGGCGATCCTCTGGAACGCCTCCCTGGTCCGGTCCCTGACGTCGACCATGTCTCCTCGATCCACGCGGCGGCTACCCTACCCACGAAGGACGGTCCCCGACACGAATGTATTGCATCCGCGGGGGGCTGCAATGTGGGGGCGAGGCGCCGCGTCCCTTCTGGGTGAAAGGAGGCGAGGCGCATGGCGACGATTGCACACGAGCGGACGGGAGCGCCGGAGGCGGAGACCCGGCTCCGGATCGGAGCCTGGCTGATGGGGCTGGCCGCCGTAGGGTTCATCGGCTACGCGGTGATCTTCTTCATCCTGAACTTCACCGACCAGTTCCTGGAGCTCGGGATCGGCGCGGAGCAGGTCGACGTGGGGAAGGCGGAGATCGAGGCCTTCAGCCCGTCGCTCCTGCACTACGTGGGGCACCTGCACATCGCGGTGTCGGGCTTCATCGCATCCACCGGGCTCGCGGTCCTGTTCCTCGTGGGGTTCGGCGTGCGTCGGGGCGAGCTCTGGGCCTGGGTCGGTGCGGTGGCCGCGCCCGTCCTCGGCCTGCTGGTGGTCCTTCCCGCGCACTACCTCTACGGACTGGACACGCTGGGGCACCTGGGCCTTATCTATTTGGCGACGGGGATCTTCGTGGGGGGCGCGCTGGTGGCTCTTCGCGGGATCCTGGCCCAGAGGTCGGTCTGACCGAGGGGCGGCGGCGACGTGCGGTCCGCACGTC
>DASUTW010000148.1:0-2051 GCA_036374395.1 Actinomycetota bacterium | reverse complement strand
CGGGCAGGTCCTCGACCTGCCCGCGGCCGCGCTCGCCTTCACCGAGGACGAGGTCGCCGAGCTGCTCCGGGCCGTCCTAGGGGAGGAGCCGGGCGACCTGGCCGGCTCGCTCCACCGGCTCACCGAGGGGTGGCCGGCGGCCGTCCGGCTCGGGGCGGAGGTGGCCGCCTCCACCGACCCCGAGCAGCGGACCAGCGCGCTGGAGGCCCTCAGCCGGCCGGGCAGCCCCGTCTTCGACTACTTCGCCCGCGAGGTGCTGGGCGCGGAGGAGCCTCACGTCCTGGGGTTCCTCAGGACGGCCGCCCTCCTCGATGCCTTCAGCCCCGAGCTCTGCGCGGCGATCGGGGTGGAGGACGCGGAGAGGACGATCGCCGACCTGTCCTCCCGGGGCCTCTTCTTCGAGCCGCGAGGGGAGGGCTGGTTCGAGCTGTCGCCGCTGATCCGGGGGGTGGTCGAGCGCTCCGGCCCGGGGGGAGGGGAGGCCGCCGCGCTGCTGACCTCGGCCGCCAAGTGGCTGCTGGAGGCGGGGCGGATCGAGGACGCGCTGGGAGCCCTCCTGCGGGCGGAGGATCTCGAGGGGGTGGCCGCGGCGCTGGAGGAGCACGGCGAGGGGCTGATCGCGGGAGGGTCGGTGGAGGCCGTGATCCGATCGATCGAGCCGCTGCCCGCCGATCTGCGCTCGCCCGCCCTGGATCGCCTCGAGGGGGAGGCCCGGCAGATCCGCGGGGACTGGGACCGCGCCCTGGCCTGCTTCCTCCGGGCGGCGCCGGAGGGGGGGCCCCTCGACGCCGGGCTGGCCTGGCGGATGGGCCTGATCCATCACCTCCGGGGCGACCTCGGGGCCGCACTGGACATGTACGAGCGGGGGCGGGTGGATCGTGAGGATCGGGACGTCGCACTCCTCCTGGCCTGGTCCGCGGCCGCCCACTGGCTGCGGGGGGACCTGGAGCGGTCCCGCGAGACGGCCGGGAGGGCCCGAGACGTGGCCGCGGCGGTGGGAGACGAGAGGGCCGAGGCGGCCGCGTTCACCACCCTGGCCATGGTGGCCGCGCTGGAGGGAGACCGCCGCGCCAACGACGCCTACTACCTCCGTGCGCTGGACGCCGCCGAGCGAGCCCGAGACGTCCTCCAGATCGTCAGGATCCGTACGAATCGAGCCTCTCGGTTCAGCGAGGAGGGCGACCACGAGGACGCCCTCCGCGAGCTCGACCTGGCGGTGGGGCTGGCCGAGCTGACCGGATTCGCCAACTTCCACGCGCTCGGCGTGCACAACAGGGGCCAGGCCCGTCTGGGACTGGGTCGGCTGGAGGAGGCACGGACGGACTTCGAGTCGGCCCTCGCGCTCTACCAGCGGATGGGCTCTCGGATGGTGGCCTACCCACTGGCGGGCCTGGCCGACATCTCCCGGACCCGAGGGGATCTGGCGCAGGCCCGGGCGGCGTACGAGGAGGCGGTGGCCGTGGCCGAGGAGGCGGGGGACCTCCAGGGCCTCGTCCCGGCGATGGCCGGGCTGGCCCGCGTGCTGGCTGCGGAGGATCCGGAGGCGGCCCGAAAGACGGCCGAGCGGGCCGTGGAGCTGGGTCGGGGCATGGGATACGTGCAGGCGCAGCTCGCGCTGGGCTGGGTGGCGCTGGCGTCCGGCGAGCGGGACCCGGCGCGGGGGGCGGCCCAGGCGGCGTCCGAGGCGGCCCGCGAGCGCCGCGATCGTCCCGGGCTCGCCGAGGCCCTCACCCTGGCGGCGATGACGGATCCGGACGAGCCCTGGGTGCCGACGGCGCTGGAGGAGGCCGCGGGGATCTGGCGGGAGGTGGGCAACCCCCTGGAGGAGGCGATCGTGGGGATCGTCGCGTCGGGCCTGGGCGGCCCGACCGAGGCGGGACCGTCCGCGGAGAGGGCCAGGCGACGCCTCAGGGCCTACGGCGTGCGCCTGCCCGCGGCCGCCCAGCCGGCCGGGCCGCTCCACCTGCTGTCGAGCGAGGAGCCCTCGCTCGTGATCCAGGCGCTGGGCGGGTTCCGCGTGCTGCGCGGGGGGCGGGCCGTCCCCGCCTCCG
>DASUTW010000147.1:0-2027 GCA_036374395.1 Actinomycetota bacterium | reverse complement strand
CGCGGCGGGCCCTCCGGAGGGCCGGGCGCATCGGGGCGAGCCGCCATCCGTGGCGCTGGCGGACCGCGCGGCTCCGCTGATCGAGGCGAGGCTACCCGAGGGGGTCGTTGCGGACCGCGCGGTCCGCGAGCGCCCCGGTTGGCGGCTCGCCCCGATGCGCCCGGCGCTCCGGAGGGCCCGCCGGGCGGCCGCGTCGCTCGCGCGCGGGGGAGCGGTGGTCGCCACCGACGTCGAAGCCTTCTTCCCGTCCGTGAGCCCGGAGGCGCTCGAGCGGGCCCTCCTAGCCGTGGGGGTCGCGCGCGGCGACGCGGCCGCGGCGGCGTCGATGGTCGCGGGATGGGCCGAGCAGGGCTGCCCGGGCCTCCCCGTCGGCCCCGAAGCCTCCTCGATCCTGGCCAATGCGGTCCTCCTCCCCGTGGACCTTGCCGTGGCACCGGCCCGGTTCCTGCGGTGGGTGGACGACTACCTCCTCCCCGCGGAGTACCCGCTGGAGCGGTTCGACGAAGCGCTCGCGCGGGTGGGGCTCAGGCGATCCGAGCGGAAGACGGTGAGCGGGATCCGCGGCGTGTGGCGGGCCCCGTACGGCCGCTGATCAGGGCGTCCTGCCCAGGCGCGTCATGAGGCGATCACGCTTCGCCTCGAGCGCGGCGCGCCGGGCCGCGAGCCCCGCCAGGGCGCGCTCGAAGGTCCGGACGTCCTTCTCGGTCTCGTAGGCGTTCCCGCGCTCCACGGGGGTCTCGTGGACGGCGGCGTCGCGGGCCGCGTCGTCCCGAAGGCTCCGGTGCATCTCGAGCTCGCCCTCGAGCAGCCGCTGCTCACGATCGAGCGCCAGGAGCTCGTCCATCACCTTCAGCAGCCGTCGCTCCACGCGCTTCACGGCACGATCTTGGAGATGGGGATCTCGAGGATGTCGGTCGCCCCGTGGGCCTTCAGCAGCGGGATGAGCGCGTTGACCGTGGCCTTCTCGACCACGGTCTCAATCGCGAACTCGTCCTCCTCGGCCAGCGAGGAGACGGTGGGGGCCTTCATGGCCGGCAAAACCTCGAGCACGTTGTCGAGCTTCTCCCTCGTGACGTTCAGCTTGATCAGCACCCGGCCCTTGGCCTCCATCGCCCCCTGGATCAGGGTGCGGACGTCCTCCATCGCGCGGCGCTTGTCGGGGTCCTCCCAGGCGCGGTGGTTCGCGATCAGGAGGACCTCGGACTCCATCAGCTCGTCGATGATCTTCATGCCGTGGGCCCGGAGCGTGCCGCCGGTCTCGGAGACGTCCACGATCGCGTCCACGATCTCGGGGACCTTGGCCTCGGTCGCCCCGTAGGACTCGAAGACGCGGACGTCGATGCCGAGCTCGGCGAAGCGGCGCTTGGTGAGCTCGGGATACTCCGTGGAGATCCTCGTGCCGTCGGGGAGGTCCGCGGCCTTCTCCCACGGCGCGTCGGCCGCGACCGCGAGCACGATCTTCACGGGCCGGCCGGGGCCTCCCTTGGCGTAGGTCAGCTCGAGGAGGACCTCGACGTCGGCCCCGGTCTCCTCGACCCAGTCCCGGCCCGTGATCCCCAGATCGAAGAAGCCCTCCTCGATGTAGCGGGGGATCTCCTGGGGGCGCATCAGCGAGACTCGGTCGATGCGCTCGTCCTCGATCCGGCCGTGGTAGTCGCGGGAGGAGCCGCGACGCACGCGCAGGTCGGCCCCCTCGAGCAGCGAGAGCGTCTGCTCCTCGAGCGACCCCTTCGGGATGACCAGCCTCAGCATCCTCAGGCCTCCAGACGCCGGTAGAAGCACGACCGCTCGCCGGTGTGGCACGCCGGTCCGTCGGCGTGCACCCGCACGAGCAGCGTGTCGGCGTCGCAATCGTAGCGAACCTCGCGGACGTGCTGGACGTTCCCGCTCGTCTCGCCCTTGCGCCAGAGCTCCCCGCGGGAGCGGGACCAGAAGACCGTGCGGCCCTCGTCGAGCGTGGCCCGTACGGCCTCCTCGTTCATCCACGCCACCATCAGGACGTCGCCCGTGGCCTCGTCCTGGACGAC
>DASUTW010000146.1:0-4953 GCA_036374395.1 Actinomycetota bacterium | reverse complement strand
GACCGATGCCGACACCACCGCCGTGGTGGATGCTGACCCAGGTCGCGCCCGAGCACGCGTTGACGAGGCCGTTGAGCAGCGGCCAGTCGGCGATCGCGTCGGAGCCGTCGGCCATCCCCTCCGTCTCGCGGTTCGGCGATGCCACGCTGCCCGAGTCGAGGTGGTCTCGCCCGATCACGATCGGGGCCGCCAGCTCGCCGGACGACACGAGCTCGTTGAAGCGGAGGCCGGCCCGGGCCCGCTCGCCGTAGCCGAGCCAGCAGATCCTCGCCGGCAGCCCCTGGAAGGCCACCCGCTCCTGGGCCATCCGGAGCCACCGGTGGAGCCGCTCGTCCTGGGGGAAGAGCTCGGCGATGGCGCGGTCGGTCGTGAGGATGTCCTCCGGATCACCGGAGAGGGCCGCCCAGCGGAACGGCCCCTTGCCCTCGCAGAACATCGGTCGGACGAACGCCGGCACGAACCCGGGGTAGTCGAGGGCCCGCTCCGCGCCGCCCTGCCGGGCCTCGGCCCGGAGGTTGTTCCCGTAGTCGAACGTGACGGCGCCTGCGTCCATGAAGCCGATCATCGCCTCGACCTGCGCGGCCATCGAGGTCCGGGCCCGCCAGACGTAGTCGTCGGGGGCCGTGCGGCGGAGCTCGGCTGCCTCCTCGAGCGAGAGCCCCGCTGGGACGTAGCCCTCGAGCGGGTCGTGGGCGGAGGTCTGATCGGTCACGACGTCGGGACGGAAGCCGCGGCGGAGGAGCTCGGGGTGGGTCTCGGCCGCGTTCCCGAGGAGCCCGATGCTCACGGCCTCGCCCTCGGCTCGGGCTTCCTCGGCCCAGCGCACGGCCTGGTCGAGGTCCTCGGTCTGGCGGTCGAGGTAGCGCGTCTTGATGCGGCGCTCGATCCGCGCGGGGTCGACCTCGACCACGAGCGCCACGCCCTCGTTCATCGTCACCGCGAGCGGCTGGGCGCCGCCCATGCCCCCGAGGCCCGCGGTCAGGACGATCCGGCCGCTCAGGGTCCCCTGGAATCGCTGGGAAGCCAGCTCGGCCAGGGTCTCGTAGGTGCCCTGGAGGATCCCCTGGGTCCCGATGTAGATCCACGAGCCGGCCGTCATCTGGCCGTACATCGTCAGGCCCTCGCGCTCGAGGCGCCGGAAGGTCTCCCAGTCGGCCCACTTCGGCACCAGCATGGCGTTCGAGATCAGCACCCGCGGCGCCCACGGGTGCGTCCGGAAGACGCCGACCGGCTTCCCGGACTGGATCAAGAGGGTCTCGTCGTCCTCGAGCTCGCGCAGCGACCGGACGATCGCGTCGAAGGCGTCCCACGAGCGGGCGGCCCGGCCCGTGCCCCCATAGACGATGAGGTCCTCGGGGCGCTCGGCCACCTCGGGGTCGAGGTTGTTCATCAGCATCCGGAGGGCGGCCTCCTGCGGCCAGCCCTTGCACGAGAGCCCGGTTCCTCGCGGCGCCCGAACCTCGCGCGTCATCGCAGCTCCCCCGCGGCCGCTTCCACGGCTTCCAGCAGGGACCCGTCCTGGAGCATCTCCTCGACCGCGCGGAGGTCGACGGCCACCTCCCTGTCGTGCTCCAGGAAGGGGACGCGCTCCCGGATCGCCGCCCGGGCCGCCTCGGTGCCCTCTCCGGGGCGGGCCGGGCGGCGGAGATCGAGCGCCTGCGCGCCGCACATCGCCTCGGCCGCGAGAACGGTCCTCAGGCGCCCCACGATCTCGCGGACCCGCAGGGCGCCGTGCCACCCCATGCTCACGTGATCCTCCTGCAGCCCGGAGGTGGGGATCGAGTCCACGCTCGACGGATGGGCCAGCCCCTTGCACTCGGACACGAGGGCCGCCTGCGTGTACTGGGCCAGCATGTAGCCGGAGCCGAGGCCGGGCTCCTTCGAGAGGAACGGGGGGAGGCCGCGCTCGGCGCCGATGCCGAGGATCCAGGCGGTCCGGCGCTCGGCGATGCTGGCCAAGCCGGTCAGGGCGATCCCCAGGAAGTCGAGGGCCTGGGCCAGGGGCTCGCCGTGGAAGTTGCCGTTCGACTCGACCCGCCCGTCCGGGAGGATCACGGGGTTGTCGACCACCGAAGCGAGCTCCCGGGCGAAGACCTCGCCGGCGAAGCCGTGGGCGTCCCGCGTCGCGCCGTGGACCTGGGGGGCGCACCGCATCGAGTAGGGGTCCTGGACGGCGTGCTCGCTCTCGCGGTGGCCCGCCACGATCTCGCTCCCCGCCAGGAGCCGCCGGAGGTTCTCCGCGGAGGCGGCCTGCCCCGGGTGCGGCCGGAGGGCCATCAGGTCCTCGGCGAAGGGGCGGTCGGTCCCGAGCGCGCTCTCTATCGACATCGCCGCGGTGACGTCGGCCAGGCGCAGGAGCCGCGCGGCGTCGTGGTGCGCAAGCACGCCCACCGCGAGCATCCCCTCGGTGCCGTTGATCAGCGCCAGACCCTCCTTGGCCTGGAGCGAGAGTGGCTCGATCCCCGCGCGGGCCAGCGCCCGGCGGGAGGGCTCGGTGCCGGCGTCGGCCAGCACCTCGCCCTCACCCATCACGGCGAGGGCGACGTGGGCCAGCTGGGCCAGGTCTCCGCTGGCCCCCACGGAGCCTCGGTCGGGCACGGCGGGGGTGATCCCCTCGTTGAGGAGGGCGACGTAGCGCTCGACGACCTCTGGACGGACGCCAGAGCGGCCCGAGGCCAGGGCCCGCGCCCGCAGGAGGAGCATGGCGCGCACGATCTCTCGGGCGAGGGGCTCGCCGGCGCCGGCCGCGTGGCTCCGGATCAGGTTCCGCTGCAGCCGGTCGAGATCCTCCTGCTCCACCCGCACGCCGGCCAGGGCGCCGAACCCGGTGGTGATGCCGTAGATCGCCTGCCCGCTGCCCAGGTGCTCCTCGATCCGGGACCGGGCCGCGGCCACATCGTCCAGCGCGCCGGGGTCGATCGCGACGGCCCGGTCCCGGCGGGCCACGGCGACGACGTCGGCCGCGGGGAGCGGGTCGGGGCCGAGCAGAACGGGTTCCACGGCCACATTTCACGCCCCCCGCCCGCGGACCGCAATCCGGTCCGTGCCCTAGGATGGGACCGGTCGCACGACCAAGGGGGTCGCATGGAGGAGACGAGGATCGCCGGCGGCGCGGACATCCCCGAGGGGGAGGTCCGCGCGTTCGAGGTGGGCGATGCGGAGATCGCCGTGGCCAACGTGGGGAGCGAGCTGCTCGCCTTCAGCAACGTCTGCACGCATCAGCAGTGCCCCCTCGACGACGGGGATCTGGAGGACGCGTCGATCATCTGCGCCTGTCACGGGAGCCAGTTCGACCTGCGGACCGGCGAGGTGATCAGCCCTCCCGCCACGGAGCCGATCGAGGTCTACGGCGTCGCCGTCGAGGGCCACGACCTCGTCATCTCCGGATCGTGAGCGATCCTGTCGTCATCGTCGGCGGCGGGCTGGCGGCTGGGGCCGCGGTGCAGACGCTGCGCGAGGAGGGCGAGGACGGTCCGATCGTGCTGATCGGCGCCGAGTCCCATCTTCCCTACGAGCGCCCGCCGCTCTCCAAGGAGTACCTCAGGGGAGAGGCCGACGCCGCCGCACTGCCCCTCCACCAGGACGCCTCCTACGAGGAGTGGGGGATCGACGCGCGGATCGGGGTCCGGGCCACGGGTCTGGACGTCGCCGATCGCACGGTCGAGCTCGAGGACGGGTCCACGGTCGGCTACCGCGTGCTGCTGCTGGCCACGGGCGGCCGGGCCCGGATCCTGGGGGCGGAGCCCTCCGACCGCGTCTGCTATCTCCGGACGGTCGAGGACGCCGACCGGCTGCGCCGCCACCTGGGTGGCGGGAGGCACCTCCTCGTCGTCGGCGCCGGCTTCATCGGGTCCGAGGTCGCGGCCTCGGCCCGGGCCCTCGGCACCGACGTGACGATGATCGAGCGGGCGGCCTCGCCGCTCAACCGGGTGCTGGGTGAGGGGATGGGCCGGGTGCTCGCCGAGATCCACCGGGAGCGGGGCGTGGACCTGCGCCTGGAGACGGGGCTGACCGAGGTGCGGGAGACGGGCGAGTCGGTGATCGTGGAGACCGACGAGGGCGATGCCCTCGAGGGCGACGCCGTGGTGATCGGCGCGGGCATCATCCCGAACACCGAGCTCGCGGAGGCCGCGGGGCTCGAGATCGACAACGGGATCGCGGTCGACGCACGCTGCGCCGCCTCGGCAGAGAGGGTGTTCGCCGCCGGCGACGTGGCGGCCCACGACCACCCCGTGTTCGGCCGGATCCGCGTGGAGCACTTCGACAACGCCCTGAAGATGGGAGCGCACGCGGCCAAGGCCATGCTGGGGTCGCCCGAGCCCTTCGACGACGCGCACTGGTTCTGGTCGGACCAGTACGACGTCAACCTGCAGATGGGCGGGTTCGCCGCGACGTGGGACGAGATCGTGGTGCGGGGCTCCGTCGAGGATCGCGACTTCACGGCCTTCTACATGAAGGACGGGATGGTGCGGTCGGTGCTGTCGATCGGTCGCCCCCGGGACGTCAGGCGGGGGATGAAGGTCATCTCGGCACAGGTCCGTCCCGACGTGGCGGCGCTCCGCGACGACGACGTGGACGTCGGGTCCATCCTCCCGAGCGTCTGAGCCCCCGTATCATGGGGATGCGATGAGCATCGTCCAGCCCGATCTGCGCGATCCGGCCCTCGAGTCGTTCGAGGCGTTCCAGGGCGCCGTGCGCTCGCTGGCCGAGGAGCGCGACGCCGTGATCCTGGCCCACAACTACGAGCTCCCCTGGATCCAGGACGTGGCCGACGTCGTGGGGGACTCGCTGGAGCTTTCGCGCAAGGCCGCCGAGACGGGCGCCTCGACCATCGTCTTCTGCGGGGTCCACTTCATGGCCGAGACGGCGAAGATCCTCTCGCCGGACCGGACGGTGCTGATCCCCGATCTCCGAGCCGGCTGCTCGCTGGCCGAGTCGATCACGGCAGACCAG
>DASUTW010000145.1:0-11335 GCA_036374395.1 Actinomycetota bacterium | reverse complement strand
ATCGGCACCGGCTCCAACATCGACCCGGACCTGCTCGACGACTGCGTGCGCGCCTAGCGGGCGTTGCGCCAGAGGATGCGCACGATGCGGTCCTCGGCGGCCTTGGCCCGTGTGGTGGACACGCCCTGCGACAGCAGGGAGAACTCGACCCACGTGGCCGTCCGCTCCGACTCCACCCATCCTGAGAGAGCGCTGATGCCGCTCAGCGTGCCCGTCTTGGCGCGGACCGGGACGCGGTGGAGCCGGCCCGAGAGGGTGCCGACCCCACCGGTGGGGAGGGTCGAGCGGAGGCGGGCACCCCAGGTCTCGCCCTCGGCCCGACCGAGCAGCCTGGCGATCGATTCGGGGGTCGTGCGGTTCGCGTAGGAGAGCCCCGAGCCGTCGTGGCTGCGGGACCGCCCTCCGTTCGCCCTCACCCACGCCGCGACCGCGCCGGCCCCCTTGGCGATCGTGCCGGGCGGCTCGCGCCGGGCCACGGCCAGGCCCTTCGTCAGGACCTCGGCCCAGAAGTTCGAGGACGCGTGGTTCGTGATCGTCAGGATGCCCGAGAGAGGACGTGACTCGACCCGTGTCAGCTCGGGGCGGCCGGAGGGGTGCCGCCCCATCCCGGGCGGCTTCGCCACGCGCACCCCTCGTCTCCTGAGCTGCTTGGTAAGGGCCAGAGCCGCTCTGCGCTCGGGGTCGCGGACGTGCCTTCCGCCGGCCACGTTCCCGCGGAACGTGAGCGCCGTCGGAAGCGCGATCACCGTGCGCGGGAAGTAGCCGCGCCAGCCCGGCGCCCACCAGTCGCGGGCGAAGAGGGCCGTGCTGCCCCGCACGCCCCCGGTGATCCTCCGAACGCCGGCCTCCTCGATGCGCGCAGCGAGCCTCCGCAGCTTCGAGGGGCCGACCTCCGGATCGCCGGACCCCACGATCCAGAGGTGCCCCCGGACCACCCCGTTCCGGGGCCGGCGGGAGAGCGCCCTGGTGGCGAGCCTCCGATCCGGGCCCAGCGTGTCGAGGAGCGCCATCGAGAGCAGCAGCTTCTGGTTCGACGCGGGCGTGCGGAGGCCGGTGTCCCCACGCCGGAAGAGGAAGGCGCCCCGCTCGCGCACCGACACGCCCATCCGGAGGGGGGCGGCGATCGCATCGATCCTCTTCATCCACGCCGCCTTCACGACCCGCATGGGAACGGGCGAGGAGGTCGCCGCGAGATTCGACTCATCCTGCCGGGGCCAGCGCGCTCGGAACCGGTGACGTCCGATCTCGCTCCACGTCATGCAGGTCCGGCGCGATGCCTCGGAGTCCGGCCCGAGGATCAGTGTCTCCTCGGTGGTCCAGGAGCCCCCGCGACGGCGCTGGAGCAGCACCTCCTGCCCCGGCTTGGTCGGGAGGACGTCGATCCGGAGCCGGGCGCAGCCGGAGGCGGGGACCGGGTTCCCGGAGAGAGCCAGGGTGACGGCGGCCCGCACGTCGATCCCCACCACCTGGGAGAGAACCTCGTCGCAGGAGACCGTCTCGCGCGTCTCGGGCGCGATCAGCGCCCGGTAGTCGGCGATCTCGTCGGGGAAAGTCTGGAAGGAGAAGGCCCCTCCTGCTCCCGTCGAGGCGGTCGCGACCTCCTCCCAGCTCACCATGCCCGGCGGGCGTCGCTGGAGGGCCACGGAGCGGCCCACGAGGCAGACGTCGGCGGTGGAGAGGACGCCCTGCACTGACACGGGCTCGCCGTAGGTCACGCGGTGGGAGGAAGCGTCCAGCGTCGCCGTGCCCGGCTCGGCCGACGCGGACGCGCCGACGAGGGGCACCATCAGCACGGCGATGGCCACCGCCGCGACCCGACCGCGGGTGAGGCGAGCGCGCACCGGCCCATTGTGGCGGTCAGGGCCGGGTCGTCAAGACGGGTGGCGGCGGCCGGGGGGATGCGCGACGCTGTCGGCCATGGGGCTGAACGCGGAGGCCGCGCGGAAGCGGTTCCCCGCCCTCGAGCGGACGATCGAGGGTCGCCCGTGCGTCTTCGCGGACGCGCCTGCCGGGACCCAGGTGCCCGACGTGGTGATCGACGCGATGGCCGACTACCTGCGCCGGAGCAACGCCAACGTCGGCGGGGCCTTCGCCACGAGCCTCGAGACCGACGAGGCGATCGCCGCGGCCAGGCGATCCGCCGCCGATCTGCTGGGCTGCGATCCGGGGGAGGTGGTGTTCGGCCCGAACATGACGACCCTGAGCCTGGCCCTGTCGCGGGCGGTGGCCCGAGAGCTCGGACCGGGCGACGAGCTCGTGGTGACCGTCCTCGATCACGACGCGAACGTGGCCCCGTGGGTCCTGGCCGCCGAGGACGCCGGAGCGACCGTCCGATGGGCCGACCTCGACGAGGAGGACTGCACGCTCGACCTGGCGAGCCTGGAGCGAGCCCTGGGCGAGCGCACCCGCGTCGTCGCGCTGACGCTCGCCTCGAACGCCGTGGGAAGCGTCACCCCCGTGGACGAAGTGGTCACGATCGTGCGGGAGCGGGCGCCGGAGGCGATCCTCGTGGGGGACGCGGTCCACCTGGCGCCGCACCGCTCGATCGACGCCGGACCGTTCGACGCGGTGCTCTGCTCCCCGTACAAGTTCTTCGGTCCGCACCTGGGGATCATGGCGGCGAGGAGGGAGCTGCTGGAGCGACTCCGCCCGTACAAGGTTCGGCCGGCTCCCGACGAGCCGCCCGACCGTTGGGAGACCGGCACCCAGAGCCACGAGGCCCTGGCCGGCCTGACGGCCGCGATCGGCTACCTCCGCGATCTCGTGGAGGGAGAGGGCCGTCCGGGGGTCCTGGCTGCCATGGAGGAGATCCGCCGGCACGAGGCCGTCCTCTCCGGACGCTACCTCGAGGGGATCGCCCGCATCCCCGCCGTGCGGCTCTTCGGCATCGCCGATCCCGAGCGCGTCGACGAGCGCACCCCGACGTTCGCGATCCGGGTGGGCGGCCAGCACCCCCGGTCCACCGCCGAGGAGCTGGCCCGCCGGGGGATCTTCGTCTGGGACGGCAACTACTACGCACTGGCGATCATGGAGCGGCTCGGGCTGGAGGACGAGGGCGGGGCGGTCCGGATCGGCTTCTGCCACTACCACACCGAGGATGAGGTTGATCGCGTGGTGGAAGAGGTGGCGGCGCTGGCCGCGGCTCCGTAGGATGCGCACGATGCTCGAGGGCAAGCGGCTGCTGGTCACCGGGGTGCTGACGCCCCAGAGCATCGCCTTCCACTGCGCCAAGCAGGTCCAGGAGCTGGGCGCCGAGGTGCTGCTCACCGGCTTCGGTCGCGGGATGTCGATCACCGAGAAGAGCGCGAAGCGCCTGCCCGAGCCCGCCGACGTCCTGGAGATGGACGTGAACGATCCAGAGCACGTGACCGGGGTGGCGGCGGCGGTGGGGGACCGCTGGGAGCGCCTCGACGGCCTCCTCCACGCGATCGCCTTCGCGCCCCAGGACGCCCTCGGCGGAAGGTTCCTGGAGACGGAGTGGCCCAGCGTGGCGACCGCCCTCCAGACGAGCGCCTACTCGTACAAGGCGCTGGTCACGGCGTTCCTGCCCCTGCTCAAGGGGGGTGGCAGCGCCGTGACCCTCGACTTCGACGCCTCGGTGGCCTGGCCCGGCTACGACTGGATGGGGGTGGCGAAAGCCGCGCTCGAGGCCGTGACCCGGTACCTCGCCCGCGACGTGGGTCGCGAGGGCGTCCGCGTCAACGCGGTGTCGGCGGGGCCGCTCAAGACCGTCGCGGCGAAGGGGATCCCCGGCTTCGACGTCTTCACCGACCTCTGGTACAAGCGCGCGCCCCTCGGGTGGGACGTGAAGGACCCGTCGCCCGTGGCCGGGGCCGTGGCTTTCTTGTTGAGCGACCACTCGCGGGGGATCACCGGCGAGATCCTCCACGTGGACGGCGGCTACCACGCGATGGGGGCCGACCTGCGAGAATAGCGCCGGGCCTCCGCCGGGCGCGATGCTATCCTCGGCGGGATGAGCACGAGGGCGAGGACGGCCGCCCTGCTGCTCGCCGGCTCCCTGCTGATCACGGCGTGCGCGGGCGGTCCCGGGATCACGATCGAGGCCCCGGAGCAGGCGGCCGAGACCGCGGCGACCCCGTCGCCGATCCCTCCGCTCGACCCCGACGAGCCGATCCCGGCCGTCGTGGAGCGGGTCAGCCCGGCCGTGGTGAACGTCCGGGTGAACCAGGCGGGCGGTGCCTCGGGGACCGGGACGGGCTTCGTCGTCCGTCCGAACGGGATCATCGTCACGAACTTCCACGTCGTGGACGGCGCCTTCAGCATCCAGGTGACCCTGGCCGACGGGAGGGAGTTCGAGGCGCGGGCGATCGGGGGCGACCCCAACGCCGACCTCGCGATCCTCCAGATCGAGGCTCAGGAGCTGCCCACCGTCGAGCTCGGGGACTCCGACGCCCTGCGCCTGGGGGAGACGGTCATCGCGCTGGGGTTCGCCCTGGACATCCCGGGCGGCCCCTCGGTGACGTCGGGCATCGTCTCTGCCAAGGGCCGGACGATCGAGGCCGCGGGGCCCCAGGGCCCCAACACGCTCGAGGACCTGATCCAGACCGACGCCCCGATCAACCCCGGGAACTCCGGGGGCCCGCTCGTTGACCTGGCCGGCCGCGTGGTCGGGATCAACACGGCGGGGGTCAGCGCCGCCGAGGCCGAGAACATCGGCTTCGCCATCGCCATCAACCGGGCCAGGCCCATCATCGAGGAGGCGATCGACGCGCCCGAGGCCGAGGCGGCGTACCTGGGCGTCTCGACCCAGGACGTCACCCCCGTCGTCGCGGCGCAGCTCGACCTCCCCGTCGACGAGGGCGCCCTCGTGCGGGGGGTTGCGCCCGGGACCGGTGCCGAGGAGGCGGGCATCGTGGCGGGAGACGTGATCGTCGAGATCGAGGGCCAGGCGATCGCGAGCAGCGCGGATCTCGGCGACGCGATCCGGGACCACGCCCCGGGCGACGAGATCTCGATCACGGTGATCCGGGACGGAGAGCCCCGCACCGTCACGGCCGAGCTGGGGGTCAGGCCCCTCCCGACCGGATGAGCGACCCGCTGGCGGCGGGGGAGCGAGCGCTCCTCGTGGACGCCCGCGGGCGCAGGTTCCTCATCACCCTGGAGACCGGAGGCGAGTTCCACTTCCACGGGGGGGTGGTGGCGCACGACGACGTGATCGGGAGGCCCGAGGGCTCCCGGATCGAGTCGCGGAGCGGGAGCGCCCTCACCGCGTTCCGCCCCCGGCTCGCGGACTTCGTCCTGAAGATGTCGCGAGGGGCGCAGGTCGTGTACCCGAAGGACCTGGGCGCGATCCTGATCCAGGCGGACGTCTACCCCGGCGCGCGGGTCCTGGAGGCCGGCACGGGGTCGGCCGCCCTCACGATCGCGCTCTGCCGGGCAACCGGCCCGGAGGGCCGGGTCGTCTCCTACGAGCTCCGGGAGGACCACCGAGAGGTCGCCGAGCGGAACGTCGCGTCGTTCTTCGGCCGGGCCCCCGCCTGGCTCGAGCTCCGGGCCGGCGACGTCCGAGACGTGGCGGGGACGGGGGAGCGTTTCGACCGCGCGGTCCTCGACCTCCCCGAGCCGTGGGAGGCCGTCCCCGAGGTCACGAGGGCACTGGACCCCGGTGCGGTCCTGTGCGGCTACCTGCCGACCACGCCCCAGGTGCAGTCACTCGTCGTGGCCATGGTCGACCGCGGCTACCGCGAGGTCGAGGCCTTCGAGGTGCTCCAGCGGGGCTGGCACGTGACGGCCCGAAGCGTCCGCCCACACCACCGGATGGTGGCCCACACCGGCTTCCTTGTCGTGGGCCGTCGCAGCGCCGACGCCTGAGCGCCCTTCGATCACCCATCGGGAGGCCGCCGCTATACTTGGGCCTCGAGGGGAGGACCCGCACCCGATGCAGCCGGACCGCGACGTCGAGAAAGAGATCCACGAGCTCCAGACCCAGGTGCGATTCCTGGAGGACGAGCTGGCCGTGCTGCGGCAGCGCCAGCACTCCACACCGCGCCAGGTGAAGGTGCTCGAGGAGCGCCTCCTGGAGTCGAAGTCCCAGGTCGCCAAGGCGCTGGCCCAGAACGAGAAGCTCGTGGGCGCCCTCAAGACCGAGCGGGAGCGCATCGAGGCCCTCAAGGAGGAGGTCGACAAGCTCACCCGGCCCCCCGCCTCCTTCGGCGTGTTCGTCCGCGAGAACGAGGACGGTTCCGCCGACGTCTTCACGTCCGGCCGAAAGATGCGGGTCAACGTCAGCCCTGAGGTGGATCGCTCCCTCCTGCACCGCGGCGCCGAGGTCATCCTCAACGAGGCCCTCAACGTGGTGGAGGTGCTGGAGCAGGACCGCCAGGGCGAGGTCGTCAGCGTGAAGGAGATCCTGGGCGACGGCCGCGTGATCGTGCTGGGCCGGGGGGACGAGGAGATGGTGGCGATCGTCTCCAAGCGCCTCCAGGGCGAGCACTTCCGAGCCGGCGACGCCCTCCTCTACGATCCTCGCTCCGGCCACGTGCTGGAGCGCCTCCCCAAGGAGGAGATCGAGGAGCTCGTCCTCGAGGAAGTCCCCGACGTCACCTACGACGACATCGGCGGGCTCGCGTCGCAGATCGACGACATCCGCGACGCCGTGGAGATGCCGTTCCTGTACGCGGAGCTGTTCCGGGAGCATCGGCTGCGCCCCCCGAAGGGCGTCCTGCTCTACGGCCCGCCGGGCTGCGGGAAGACCCTGATCGCGAAGGCCGTGGCCAACTCGCTGGCCAAGCAGGTGGCCCAGAAGACCGGCCGCCCCGAGGCTCACTCGTACTTCCTCAACGTCAAGGGACCCGAGCTGCTCAACAAGTACGTGGGCGAGACCGAGCGGCAGATCCGCGTGATCTTCCAGCGGGCGAAGGAGAAGGCCCAGGAGGGCTTCCCCGTGATCGTGTTCTTCGACGAGATGGACTCGATCTTCCGCACGCGAGGGTCGGGGATCTCCTCGGACGTGGAGAACACGATCGTCCCCCAGCTGCTGGCCGAGATCGACGGCGTCGAGACCCTGAAGAACGTGATCGTGATCGGAGCCTCGAACCGCGAGGACATGATCGACCCGGCGATCCTCCGCCCGGGGCGACTCGACGTGAAGATCAAGATCGAGCGTCCCGACATCGAGGCCGCGCGCAACATCATGTCGAAGTACCTCACGCCCGACGTCCCGATCCACCCCGACGAGCTGAAGGCCTACGGCGGCGACAAGACGCAGGCCCTGCCCGGGATGATCGACCGCACGATCGATGCGATGTACGCCGAGACAGGGGAGAACCGCTTCCTGGAGGTCACCTACCAGAACGGCGACAAGGAGATCCTCTACTTCAAGGACTTCAACTCCGGAGCGATGATCGAGAACATCGTGGCCCGGGCCAAGAAGTCGGCGATCAAGCAGTTCCTCCAGATCGGCGAGAAGGGGATCAAGCTGCAGCACCTCCTCGACGCCATCCGGGCGGAGTTCAAGGAGCACGAGGACCTGCCCAACACGACGAACCCCGACGACTGGGCCCGGATCTCAGGGAAGAAGGGCGAGCGGATCGTCTACGTCCGCACCCTGCTGGGCGAGGCCGACGGCTCGGGCAGCCGCCAGGTCGACCGCATCCAGCCCGGCCAGTACCTGTAGGCGAACGCGGAGCGCACTCGGCGCTCGATTTGACTCCGATACATCCCATTCCGTAGGTTTGGTCGGCGATGGCCCCGGGCCATCGCTGCCCGCAGTGCTCCGATCACCGGGGGTTCGTGACGGATGCGACGCAACGGGTGCTGCGTGCGGCCTCTGCGTTCGCTCTGCGTGCCCACGATCCGCGGACCTCCCTCCCCGACGGGACCTTCCAACGTCGCGTGTTCCGTTGCGGCCGCGCAGCAAGCCCACAGCGGCCGCCCGGTCGCCCCTCGGGGCGGAGGGAGGTAAGGGATGTCGCCAAGAAAGCGAAGCGTGATCGTAGCGGCGACGGTCGCCATGATCGCGCTCCTCTTCGTACCGGTACCCGGCACGTCCGTCGCGCAGAGCGAGGTCTCCGTGAACGAGGCGATCGACATCGCCTTCGACCACGTCCAGGGAAGCCCCGGGGATCTCGGCGTGACGCCTGAGGACGTCGCGGAGCTCGAGGTCGCGAGCGCGTACCGGAGCCAGCACAACCGGGTGGTCCATGTCAACTTGCGCCAGTTCCACGAGGGCGACCCGGTGGGGAACTCGCACGTCACCGTGAACGTCGCGGGAGACGGCACCGTGCTGTTCGTCGGCCACAACCTCGAATCGGTGTCCGAAGACGAGGGCGACGTCGCCCTCGACGCCCTGGCGGCCGTGCGAGCCGCCGCCGACGCGCTCGGCCTCGAGCCCGACGGGCTCCGGATCGTGAGCCGGCGGGGCGGTGTCTTCGGGGACGCCGTCGTGTCCAGGGGCGGGATCTCGGACGCGCCGATCCCGGCGGCCCTGGTCTGGGAGCCGACCGAGGACGGGCTGCGGATGGCCTGGGACCTCGTCATCGACGACGCGACGACCGCGAGCCTCTGGAACGTGGCGGTCGACGCGGTGACCGGAGAGCTGCTGCGCCAGGATGACTGGACGGATCACGACACGCTGGCGGGCCTCACGAGCGCAGTCGCCCGCACGCAGGTCTCGTCCGGCGACCCGACGTTCCTCGAGCCGAACAACCCGGTGAACGAGGGCTCCAGCTACCGCGTGTTCCAGGCGCCGACCGAGAGCCCGAACGATTACGACCGACGCCTGGTCGAGAACCCCGCCGAGGAGACGGCGTCGCCGTTCGGCTGGCACGACACGGACGGCGCGATGGGTCCGGAGTTCACGATCACGCGCGGCAACAACGTCCACGCGTACACGGACCACGACAACAGCAACGACCCGGACGAGAGCAAGACGGTGGTGACCGTCGACCCGCCGTCATCGGCGGCCGGGGAGTACGCCGCGGTCCAGGCCAACTTCGGGCCGGACATCCCCATGGGCGGGATCTCCGGAGACATCGAGCTGGGCGACGACGGCACCGGCCCGAACGTGAACGACGGGTGTGAGCCCTACACGGTTACCGCCGGCGCGATCGCGCTCGTCGACCGCGGGCAGTGCAACTTCACCGTGAAGGTGCTGAACGGGCAGAACGGCGGGGCGGCCGCGGTCATCGTGGCCAACAACCTGCCCACGCCCCCGTTCGGGATGGGCGGGAACGACCCCGCGATCACGATCCCGTCGGTGATGATCTCGATGGACGACGGGACGACGATCAAGGGCGGTCTCCCGGCGACGGGCAGCATGGAGGTCATCCCGCTGCCGAACCCATCCGCGCCGGACGGCGGACCGGGCCTGGACTTCGACTACCCGATCGACCTCACGACCGAGCACCCGCACGACTACTGGGATGCCGCGGTCACGAACCTCTACTACATGAACAACGTCATCCACGACGTCATGTTCGGATACGGGTTCGACGAGGTCGCCGGCAACTTCCAGGTCACCAACTACACGGGCGAGGGGAACGGCGGCGACGACGTCCGGGCCGAGGCCCAGGACGGCGGCGGCCAGAACAACGCCAACTTCGCCACGCCGGCCATGGACGGCGGCCGTCCGAGGATGCAGATGTACCTGTGGACGCTCGGGACGCCTGTGCGTGACGGCGACTTCGAGAACGGCATCATCATCCACGAGTACGGTCACGGCATCTCCAACCGCCTCGTCGGAGGCCCGACCGTCAACTGCATCACCGGGCAGGAGCGGATGGGCGAGGGCTGGAGCGACTACTTCGCCATCTCGATGCTCATCGACCCCACGCTCGACGACCCGGACGGTCCGCGGGGCATGGGGCCGTACGCCCTGTTCCAGAACAGCAGGCAGGACGCCGGGATCCGACCGCGCCCGTACTCCAGGGATATGACGATCCAGCCGTTCACGTACGATCGCGTCAAGACGAACGGGTGGATCACCGGAGGGTCACTGGCGATGCCGCACGGCGTCGGCCACGCGTGGGCGGCGACCCTCTGGGACCTGACCTGGAACCTGATCGACCGCCACGGCTTCAACCCGAACATCTACGACGACTGGAGCACCGGGGGGAACAACCTGGCGATCCAGCTCGTGACCGACGGGCTGAAGTTCCAGGGCTGCGGTCCCGGCTTCGTGGTGGGCCGTGACGCGATCATCGCGGCCGACCAGGCTCTGACCGGCGGCGAGAACGAGTGCATCATCTGGGCGTCGTTCGCCCGCCGCGGCCTTGGCTTCAGCGCGGTCCAGGGCACGACGGACCGTAACGACAACACCGAGGCGTTCGACACGCACCCAGCGTGTGCAGCGGACGGAACCGGGTTCTCACCGCCCGTGTCGAACACGGCGTTGAACACGTTCGATGCGGGGGAGACGGTCCCGCTGATGTTCAATATCGGCGGCGACCGCGGGCCGAACCCGCTCGCCAGCAACTCGCCGGCGTCGCAGGAGATCGACTGCACGACGCGGACCGCGCTGCAGTACGCGATCACCACGAACACCGACTCCACGAGTGGGAAGCTGACGTACAACAAGAACCTCCAGCGGTACCACTACAACTGGGCAACGTCCGCGGACTGGGCCGGGACCTGCCGCCAGGTGATCATCACCCTGGACGACGGGACCCAGCTCCGAGCGGACTTCCGGTTCGAGTAGGAGTCGCGGCATGAGGGAGGGGGCCGCCCGGCCCCCTCCCTCCTCTGCTCCGGTTTCACCCGTGCAGCCCTCGGGTACGAGCCGCCCGGGGGTGAAGAGACATGGATGCATGGGTGTGGATCGTGATCGTGGTCGCGGCGGTGCTGGTGATCGCCGCGATCGCGTGGGCCGTCTGGGAGCGTCGCCGCCGCGAGGGGCTCCGCGATCGATACGGGCCGGAGTACGAGCGGCTCGAGGAAGATGAGGGAGCGCGGCACGCGGCGGCCGAGCTGCGCGAGCGGGAGCGTCGACGGGAGACCTTCGACATCCGCCCCCTCAGCTCCGAGCAGCGGTCGCGCTTCGCCGGCGCGTGGGAGGATCTCCAGGCACGGTTCGTGGACGCTCCGAACGTCGCGGTGCTGGAGGCGGACCGTCTGGTGATCGAGGTCATGCGGGCGAAGGGCTACCCGATGGACGACTTCGACCAGCGGGCGGCCGATCTCTCCGTCGACCACCCGAGAGTGGTGGAGAACTACCGCACCGCCCACGACGTCGCCATGCGCTCCGAGAGGGGCGAGGCGGACACCGAGGAGCTCCGGAGGGCCACGCTGGCGTACCGCGAGCTCTTCGAGGAGCTGCTGGAGGAGGAGCCGGGGTACGAGCGGGCGGGCTAACGTCGAGCCCCAACGGGCGCCGGGA
>DASUTW010000144.1:0-4251 GCA_036374395.1 Actinomycetota bacterium | reverse complement strand
CCCTGGCGGTGGCCGCACGATGCGGCGCGGCCGCTCGCGCCCGGACGGGCGTGAGCGGCCGCGCCGCCGGCTGAGCGGGGGCCGGGGGGACGGGGGCGACCCCTCGCTCCCGGATGGGCTCGTCGTCTGCGAGCGAGTCGGGCAAGGCCTCGAGCTCCATCTCGACCGGGGGCTCGGGCGGGCGCCCGCGGGGGCGGCGCCGGCGCGGGAGGAGCAGCAGCAGCGCGGCGCCCGCGGCGCCCACGACGAGCCAGGCCGGCGCCGGCGCCGCCCCCTCCAGCTCCTCCACCCGGGCCTCCAGCTCCTGGACCCGCCGGGCCTCCTTCTCCGCTCGAACCGTCAGGGCGTCGATCGCCTCGATCACCTCGGGATCGGTCCCCGCTCCGCGGAGCGCACGGATCTGGCGCTCCAGGTGGTTGGCCCGTTGCCCCAGGGCGTTCACCCGCCAGTCGAGCTTCCCCACCTCTCGCGCCGTGCGTGCCGCGACCGGGTCCGCCACCAGGGTGATCTGGCTGGGGACGACGTCGCCGAGCGGCGCCGCGCAGCCTTCGCTGCAGAGCGCCAGGACGTAGGGCCCGGGGGTCGCGTCGGGCACGTCGAAGACGACCCTGAACCTCGCGTAGTTCCTCGACCCGCCCCAGACCTTCACCGACCCGACGCGGATCGCCGCATGAGGCCTCGCCCATCGGCTGTGGTACTCGCGAGCGCTCGCGGACTCGTTCGCGATCCTCCAGTCGATCTCGGGGATCAGGTAGGCGTGGTACGGATCCTCCCCGCTCCGGGCGCGGGCCGCCGCCTCCGCCGTCAGGAAGAGCGTCTCTCCTCGGCCCGACGCGAAGCGCTCGCCCACCCCCAGCTCGGCTCCCTGGAGGGGGATGAAGGACCACCATCCGCCGGCGGCGGCGGGCCCGGCCGTCGACAGCACCAGGGCGGCGACCGCGATGGACGTGAACAGACGTCGCATGGGCGCCTCCTTCCTCATGGTCTGCTCGTACCGACGCGCGCCCGCCGCCGAAGGTTCAGCCGCCCTCGGCGAACCTCAGGAACTCGAAGTGCATCCCGTCCGGCACCAGCCACCGCCCTCCCCAGGTGAAGCCGTGGCGCTCGAAGACCTCGACGATGCGCGGATCCATCCGAGGCTCCCGCCCGAACGGGTTCTGCGAGACGTTGAGGTCGAAGGCGATCCCCCAGCCGTGATGCGAGATGCCGGCACCCGGGCTCCGAAGGATGAACCTCGGCGAGTAGCAGCCCCCGAAGTCGCCCGGATCAATGAGATCGTCGAGGGCCCGTCGCTCCAGCTCGGCGAGGGCCGAGCGCATCGCAGGCACGATCGCTCGGTGGCAGGTCGCGGGCCCGATGACAGGGAGTGTCGTCGTCCGGATGTTCCTCCGCACCCAGCCGGCCTCCATCCTCAGCATCCCCCCCGCCGCCGGGGCTGCCGCGAACTCGCCGAACAGCTCCTTCAGGCGCAGGGGCGGCAGCACCGCGTCGCCGTGGCGGAAGACCGGAGTCTCGCCGGGACCTCGGACCCGGACCCGGACCCCGGGCGGGAGCGCCCCGCGGATCCCCTCCTCGACCTCTCGCCGCTCCGCCTTCGCTCGCGGCGCCACCAACAGGTAGCGGGCCCGCGTGATCCCCAGCCGCGCTCCGGTCTCCCGGGAGACCACGACCTCGTGCGCCCCCACGAGCTCGTCGTCCAGCACCCCCACCACCGGGAGGACCAGCCCTCCGAAGCGCATCGTGCCCCCCGCCTCGATGCCTCGCAGCCGGGCCGCCCCGCGGCTCAGGAGCGCCCCTCCTCGGGCCAGCGACTCGACGAGGGGCCTGTCCGCGGGGGGGACGAAGCGCCGGTACAAGAGCGGCCGGATCGCCGCCACCTCGGTCGGGTAGGCCAGGCCCGACGGGGGCGTCCTGCGCGGCGACCCCTCCGGCCTCCAGGCGGTGAGCCACGCCGTGCCGCTCAGGACCTCGGCCGCCACCCGAACCGACGGAAGGCGCTGCACGGCGCCCGCGAAGCCGGGGGGGAGGCCCCCGGGCGTCCAGGCCAGGAGCGTGCGGATCGGCGCCTGCTTGACGAGCTCCGCCGGTGGGGGCCGGCGGACCGGCGGGCGAGGGTCCTCCAGCGGCATCCCCAGCGTCACGGCGCCACCGACCAGCGCACCGACGAGGGCGGCCACGAGGACGCGGAGGAACCTCACGTCGCGCCTCCGGGGGGCGCCATCGACCGCGCGATCGCCACGAGATGATCCAGGTCGAGGCCCTCCGCGCGCAGCGAGCGGTAGATCCCGTCCTCGACCCATTCCAGCTCGCCTCGGATCGGTGAGTACCTCCCGACCTCGACGTCGATCCGGACCCCGACCGCTCCCGGGTCCGTGGGAGGAGGGAGGCCCGTCCCCTCGGCTTGGTGGAGGCGGATCCCCACGCCGTCGAGCTCGCCCCCCGGCCGGCGGAAGTAGGCGGTCACGGCCGCCCCGCTCCTCGCCCGGAACAGGTGCAGGGTCCAGAGGCGGTACTCGGCGGGCAGCCATCGCGGCAGGGCGAGGCCCGGGAAGACCCGGACGGCCCGCTTCAGCGGGACCCCGACCTCCTGCACGCCCCCCGGGAGGCGACGGGTCCGCCAGGCATCCGGGATGGGGAGCCCGCGCACCGGCGCCGAGGCGGCCACCTCCAGCAGCCGGTCGAAGGGGAGGTTGGACTCGAGGTAGAGGTCCGTGCCCCCCGCGTGGATCGCCAGCCGGTGGCCGAGATCGTCCGTCGGGGGCTCGTGGAAGGCGAAGCCGCCGCCGGGGAGACGCACCGGGGCGGCGAGGGGCCCGACGTCACCGAACAGCGCCTCCTGATCCCACGACCGGCTCTCACGGATCCGGAGCCAGGTCAGGCCCCGGGCGTAGGAGGTCAAGATCTCGTCCGATCCCAGGAGCCCTTCGCGGTACGGCTCGAGGCCCGCGAGGGTCGTCGGCACGACCGGCTCGAAGGGAAGCTCGCTCCGGTTCGCCTCCCGGAAGCCCCGATCCACCGCTCCCAAGCCCTCGACTTCGGGTCGCCACCCGCGGGGTGCCGATTCGACGAAGGTCCTGGCCCGCACCTCCAGCAGGGTTGCGCCCCCGCGCTCCCGAGGGAGGCCGTTGCGGAGGGCCCAGGCTTCTCGTTCCGCACCGGAAGTGGCCAGCACCCGGTATCCGAGGGGGAACCACGTCTCCGCGTCGAGCGAGACCACCACGCGGTCCAGCGGGAAGAACGGGCGCCAGGATCCGCCCGCCTGGAGGAAGGCGAGCAGGGGCGTCGCATCCCGGTAGTCGAGCTCGACCCGGACCACGGAGCGGCCCGAGATCGATCCCTCGCCCACCACGCGAAGCCTCCCCGCGCTCGAGAGCGCCTTCATGGGGAGGATCACGTCCGTGGGGATCGGCGCGTCGCCGTCGAACGGCGCCCGCCCTCGGACGGCCAGCGTCCTCGTCTCCCCCGAGGCGCAGGCGGGGAGGGCCTCCCGCGGGCACGGAACCGGCGCGGTCAGCGACCAACGATCTCCGTCCACCGCCAGCCGCACGTCGTTCCGGGGCCAGGCCTCGCTGGGATAGGTCGTGCGGTCCCGCACCCGGGCCAGGAATCGCTCCGGAGCCCGGAACGTGACGCGGGCCTCGAAGCGGCGCAGCGGCACGTCGTCCGCGAAGCTCCGCTCGGTGATCTCGAACACCGCTCGGAAGGAGGTGATCTCGCGCGAGGCCTCGGCCACTCGCTGAGAGATCTCAGAGGCCTCGACGGGGGCGGCCCCTCGCCGTACCCCGGGCAAGCCCCCCACCACGAGCGCCGCCACCACCGCGGCGGCGGCGAACGCGGCCAGCTCCCTCCCCCACCCCCTCCGAGGCGGCTCCGCCCGGACCCGCTCCACGATCGGGCCCACGAGGTCGGGCACCGCCGGGGCGGGCTCGAGGCGGACCGCCTCCCGGAGCAGGCGGGCCTCGGTCTCGAAGCGGCGGCACGCGGTGCACGTCTCGACGTGCGCGCGTGCCGCCGCGTCGAACGGCTCGCCGTCCAGGGCGGCCGAGAGCTCGCGCTCGGCGGCGTCACACCTCATCGGCGTCCTCCTCGAAGGCGAGGCTCTCCATCAGGGCCTTCCTCGCGGCGTGCATCCGGCTCTTCAGCGTGCCGGGCGGCACGCCCAGCACGACGGCCGTCTCCCGGTAGCTCAGCCCCATCACCTCGATCAGGACGAAGGCCTCCCGGAGGTGCGGGGCGAGCTCGTCCACGGCG